>NZ_JANQTS010000068.1 GCF_030731595.1 Yoonia sp. | reverse complement strand
AAACAGGGGGCAATCTGGAAATACTTGTCATAGCCCGACACCATGATCAGCTGCTTGAATTGCTGGGGGGCCTGCGGCAGCGCGTAAAACTTGCCCGGATGCAGGCGTGACGGCACCAGAAAATCGCGCGCGCCTTCGGGGCTGGACGCGGTGATGATCGGCGTCTGATACTCGCGGAACCCACTGTCCCACATGCGGCGGCGCATCGATGCCACCACGTCAGAGCGCAGCTTCATGTTCTCCTGCATCGCCTCGCGGCGCAGGTCCAGATAGCGGTACTTCAGGCGGGTCTCTTCGGGGTACTCCTGATCACCAAAAACCATCAGCGGCAGTTCCTTGGCCGCGCCCAGCACTTCGATCTCGCGGATAAAAACCTCGATCTCGCCTGTGGACAGCTTGGGGTTCACCAGTTCAGGATCACGCGCCTTCACTTCGCCATCAATGCGGATGCACCACTCGGACCGGACCTTTTCAACATCGGCAAAAGCCGCCGAGTCGGGATCGCACAAAACCTGCGTAATGCCATAGTGATCGCGCAGGTCGATAAACAAAATTCCGCCATGGTCGCGCACCCGATTGACCCATCCGGACAGGCGGACAGTTTCGCCAACATTGGCGGCGGTCAGATCGGCACAGGTGTGGCTGCGATAGGCATGCATGGGTCAGGTCCTCAAACGGGTCATTGCGTCGGCCCGATACACCCCTTTGCCCCGCCGAAGTCAACCATCCGCTTCTTTCGAGCCCAAATATCCCCGCCGGAGGCCTCAAATTTCTTTGAAATTTGATCAGCTGTGGGTCGGTCTCAGCACAAACCGGCAGGCAGAGGCGCCCATCGCGCAACACGTCTCTTCCTCACAGCGCAGCCGGTCATCCACCAACCGGCGAAACAGCGTCTCGAACACGGCGCGATGCCAGTCACACAGCGGCACCTCGCTATGCTCGCCGCGCACAATCGGATTGTCGGCAATCTCAAAGGTCAGCGGCCCCACAACGGAAAACACACCCGACCCCGCAAAGGTCCAGGCGTGTTTCGCAATGGCCTTCGTCAACAATGGACCAGCGGCCTTTGCCGGCAAAAGGCGCAAGACGACCTGTGCTGCCCGTGGAATCCTGTGCGCCATGATATAGTCCGCCGTCCGCACCCCGGCCACCCAGGCAAGCGAAGGGGCCATATCGGGTTCGATCGCGCGCAAGGCCTGATGGACCCGCGCCGCAGGCCCCTCGGGCATCATGCCCGCGTCACTTGGCGGCCCCATCAGACCGGCAGAGGCCAGAACCTGATCGCGCAGCGCCACCCCACCGGCCTGCTCCAAGACCGGCAAAAGCTGTAGAATCGCATTAGGGCCAATCAGTCCCGGTTTGCGCATGGCATCCTCAAGCATCCTCCATCTGGTCAGACCCGCCGCCACAGGCCTTGACCTGCGCGCCATTGGGCATCTTGAAAGAGGCATTCCGCTCTACCGCGCGCTCCTTGCCCTGCGCCCGCACCGCGGCGCGGCGTTCGGCGGCCTTTGCGGCCTTGTCTGCGCTGGCCTCCCAATCCTCCATTTGCGCCTCGGCAAGCGTGCGGGTCTCGTCAAAGTGGAAATCCAGCTTTCCTTTCGACTGCGGACCCGTATAGCCGACCTTGCCCAAGTCATAGAAGGTGCGGGCAAATCCAGCCTTCATGAAGGCCTTGAGGCATCCCAGCAGATAGCGCCGCCGGAATCCGGTCCCGCGCCACGGATAGTGGAACAGGGCCTTGCGCATATAGAAGCGGCGATAGTTGTTCATCACCCCGTCCAGCAACTCGCCACGTTCCATCGCGGCAGGCTTCATGATCGGGGTCACGAAATTGTAGCGACTGAAATCGAAGACCTCGACCTTGTCTTTGAGTTCCTGAAACAGCGGGGTGAAGGGCCAAGGGGTATACATCGCCCAGTTCGCCAGATCAGGCTGCCAATCCCAGGCCATCTTGTAGGTCTCGTTCAGTGTCTCCTTGGTCTCATTGTCCAGCCCCACGATAAACTGCGCCTCGACCAGAATATCGGCCTCGCGCAGCAACCTGATCGCTTCCTTGTTCTCCTCGACCTTGGTTTCCTTGTTGAACTGGTCCAGCTTCAACTGGGCGGCGGCCTCTGTGCCAAGGCTTACATGCACAAGGCCAGCCTTACGGTAGAATTTCAGCAAATCGCGGTCGCGGTAGATATCGGTGACGCGGGTGTTGATGCCCCATTTCACACGGTCGGGCAGACCACGGGCAATCAGTTCCTCGCAGAACTGGATGAACTTCTTGCGGTTGATCGTCGGCTCCTCATCCGCGAGGATAAAGAAGCCCACACCCTGTTCATTCACAAGGCGCTCAATCTCGTCCACGACCTTCTTGGGATCGCGCACGCGGTAATCGCGCCAGAACTTCCACTGGCTACAGAACGAACAGGTAAAGGGGCAGCCCCGCGCCATATTCGGGATCGCGACGCGGGTGTTCAGCGGGATATAGATGTATTTCTCCCACTCCAGAATGGTCCAATCTGGGTCGATCCCGTCCAGATCCTTGACCGTGCTGGCCGCTTGGGTGGCGACGATCTCGTCACCGTCAATAAAGGCCAGCCCGTGGATCTGGCGCTTTTGCGCCGGCCAGCGCCCGTCGCGCACCGCCGTCATCAAGGCACAGATGATCTCTTCACCCTCGCCGCGCACGATCACATCGACCCAAGGGGCCTCGGTCAGGACTTGCTTGTACATGAACGTCGCGTGCACCCCACCCAAGACCCGCAGTGCGTTCGGCACCCGTTCTTGTGCCAGTCGCAGCACATCTTCGGCGCGGTAGATCGACGGGGTAATCGCGGTCACACCCACCACATCTGGCGCGATCTCGGCGATCCGGTCGGCTAGGTCCGCATCCGAGATGTCATTTGTCATGGCATCAATGAAATGGATATCGTCAAACCCCACACGGCGGAGCGAGCCCGTCAGATAGGCAACCCACGCTGGCGGCCAACTGCCTGCGATCTCGGCCCCACCCGAGCGGTAATTGGGATGAACGAACAGAATGCGCATGGGTGACTCCCTTATTGTGTAAGCTTAGCTTTACACAACTAAGTGTCAGTCTGAGTTGACATGGATCAAATGGCGATTTTCGAGTAGGCCGACCCCAAATTTCAAGAATCCTGATCCCCTCTTGCACATGCTGGCCCCATCCCTATAACCCACAACAATTTGCTGTATTTAGGGGGCCTGCCATGCCAAAGCGTACCGACATCAAGTCGATCATGATCATCGGCGCGGGCCCTATTATTATCGGTCAGGCCTGCGAATTCGACTACTCCGGCGCTCAAGCCTGCAAGGCCCTGCGTGAAGAAGGCTACCGGGTCATCCTTGTGAACTCCAACCCTGCGACGATCATGACCGATCCGGGATTGGCCGACGCGACCTACATCGAACCGATCACGCCCGAAATCGTCGCAAAAATCATTGAAAAAGAACGCCCTGACGCGCTTTTGCCGACGATGGGCGGGCAGACAGGGCTGAACACATCGCTGGCGCTGGCCGATATGGGCGTGTTGGAAAAATTCGGCGTTGAAATGATCGGGGCCAAGCGCGAAGCCATCGAAATGGCCGAAGACCGCAAATTGTTCCGCGAGGCGATGGACCGGCTTGGAATCGAAAACCCCAAGGCGACCATCATCACCGCACCGCTGGTGAACGGCAAACGCGACATCAAGGCGGGCCTGCAACTGGCCATCGACGCCATCGAATATGTGGGCCTGCCCGCGATCATCCGCCCCGCCTTTACCCTTGGCGGCACCGGCGGCGGCGTGGCTTATAACCGCGAAGAATATGAATACTACTGCCGGACCGGCATGGAAGCCTCTCCCGTTGGCCAGATTCTTGTCGACGAATCCTTGCTCGGCTGGAAAGAGTTCGAGATGGAGGTCGTGCGCGACAAGGCCGACAACGCCATCATCGTCTGCGCCATCGAAAACGTGGACCCGATGGGCGTGC
>NZ_JANQTS010000067.1 GCF_030731595.1 Yoonia sp. | reverse complement strand
TTCGCTGCACTTGCCCCAATGACTGCTCTGCGTTGGGAGTATTCGCTAGATCGTCAAGCCAGCTTATAAAGGATCGGAATGGCTGCTGTGTTGTTCTGCTCGAAATTATCCAGAACGAATGGTTTGAACGACCTGTTGAAAAGCAACGATGGTAAGATATCGCGCAGCCTGTCCCAACGACAGTGATTGATAATTGTATAGGGTACTTGGGTCGCGTCATCGGGCAATAAAACGGTGGAATTGTCGAGGCCGGTCTGATCTTGAAACCAGCCCGCTGTGTAATTCCACACCTGCAGATTGATATCCAAACTGTCCGCGTAGAAGTAGTTGAACAAGAAGACGCCATTGGCCGCATGATCGACGGGGCCAATCCTGCGCGTGTTGGACGCGGCAATGCTCATGACATTGCGCGAACTCTTTTGAGTATCCGCCACTAGTGCTGCCCATTCAGGTGTCTTTTGGTATTTTTTTGCTGCATCGACCGTCACGAATTCTACCAGCAAAACAACGTCAAATTTGGCAATTTTGACTTCTGGTCGCTTGTATAAAAACGCCCCTCGTCCAGGGGGGATGATCTGCGCTTTGAAGACAGTGGCGTCTAAAACGTCATCAGCCGCACCCAACGTCTGTGCTAAGGTCTTAAGCCTATCGAGCAGTTTTTTCTTAGCTTTACTTTCTATGAAGAAGCCTATTGGCGGGCGATTATCAACCTCGATAGCAAGCAAGAGATAACCGGAATGCGCGGGCTCGATCAGTGACACTTCAGGAAATTTGTTTTTGGGGCCAACGATTTGTAGGGTTTCGCCTTGATCTTTCATTCTTCTTGTCTCCTCGATTGGGTGAGAGTTTGTGCGACAATTTTCAAGTGGGTTTTGGCCAACAACTTGGCGCGCGCGACATCAGCTTTTGATGCGTTTCCGTGCAAATACGTGATACGAAGCGCCGCGAGCGGCCCGATGACCTGCCAAATTGCGACGTCGACAGGAATGTCCTTGCACAGTTCTCCTCGCTCCTGCCAAGCGGTGAAATGCGGCCGCAATCGTAGGGAAACATCTTGCAACATATTGCTGAGTCCATCTGGTCCCATACGCAAGACGAGTGAAGCAAACGCTCTGGCGCGGGGGGTCGACCACGTCGCGACAATGTTCCCAAACGTTTCTGGGATTGCGAGTTGCATAGGCGTCTTTTCGGACTCCAGAGAAGGACCTGCGCTTGCTAGCAGATCAGGCCCAGCAAGTTTCAAAAGAGCCTCAAATATCTCTTTCTTACCTTTGAAATGGGCGTAAAGCGCGGGATCGCTCACGCCAACTTTGGCAGCGATCTGGCGAACAGTAGCGCCATCGAAACCGCGTTCGGAAAAAACTTCCAACGCAGCGTCTAGGATGCGATCTCGCGTCTCTGTTTTATTAGACAGCGGTGGACGGCCGCGCCTTGGCTTAGGTGATTCAGTCATCTTATTAAATTAGCGCTTATTAATTTAAAGCGCAAGCCTACGCGTTCGAGGTTTTTTCTTGAATGGCCTAGGTATTAGCGCAAGTCGGAAAGGGAAGCGGCCAAACCAGACTTTCGTACAGTTTGCAGCATCGGTTGAATTGGGCTCGAAGCTGCCATTCGCCGCGAATGTAATTAAGGTCGGCTTTGGTCCGGATGCATTCGACGTGCCAGGTTGCTGTCTCAGAGCACAAACGTCAGTTCCGGTCCATTCGCACCGCGGCATTGCCCAGCCTACGCATGGCCGTTGGCCAGAAAGTTCAGCGGGGGGTCACAACAGATGCGATGAAACCTCCAGCGGCGCGACAATAATCTAATGTGAAGGGCTCACAAAACTTATACTGCTCACACGCTTGTCCTGTCCGAACGCGATCAAGAGGCTCCATTCGTCGTCGGCGTCCTGATGTTCAGAGCAGACGTGGGCAACGAATGTTTGCGATGTGGCCGTGTACCCATTTGGCACCCGCCCAAGGATGCGGATCACTTCGCCACGTGTCAAACCGACCCTCAGGCCCGAGGGCAAATGCCAATCTGGCGATGTCGTGGACATTGCAACAACGATATCTTGGACAAGATCGATATGCGCGCCAACAAGTGTCATCCGATCAATCGGTTGGCCGCCATTTGTTGTCTCTTCGGTCGCTTCTGGCGATCCCAGCTTACCAAGCTTGTTCAACGGATCGCCCATCCTGACGCCATTGAGCCTAAACTCTGATGCCGGCAGGCAATCCGCGACAGCTTCAGATTGGCGGCTTTCTATCAAGATCGGCGCAGCCGTCAGCGGAATGCGATCGGATATCCATGTTGCGGAATACGAGTCCCAGATAAGACCAGCGGCCAGTTTGGCGTCATAAAGTCCGCCACCAAAACCATAGCTCACCGTTTCGGGGATACACCGGAGACTGGCTATCCGCGCGCCACTTTGTGTCACCTCAACCCATCCGAAGCGCCTGGGTCCAAGCAGCATCTCTTCTTCGGAAAACGGGCGGTCAAAGCCTCCGCCAACGTCATAGCCGTAATCACCGTTGTAAAAGGTGACGCTTTCGCTGATCGCTGTTCCGAGACCGGACCAAGGTTGAAAATCGACTTGGGCAATGGTCTCGGACAGGAACAATTCTGGCGATCCGCCAATTGGTCCATAGCTATAGGTCGCGACATTGTCGTCGAAGCACACGAAGACTTCTGTGTTCCGACCCTCAATTTGGCATGACGTGAATGGTTCCTGCCCTGGCGCACATCCAGCCTGTGCCTTGGAGGTCAGGACAACTCCAAAACAAACAAGGCAGACCCCCAAATACTGTCCCAAACGCCCGCCCCTTTTGTCCGCATTCTTTCGACCTTTCATCAATGATGAACAGGTTCGATTTCAAAGTCTACCACGGGCTTGATGGCAAAGTTTAATGTTCCAAGAACCACATTCAGACCCAGAGCCGATGCGGTTTCCCAGAGGACTCGCACGGTTCATTTGGACTTGCCGGTCAACGCATGAACGCGAGATTTGTTGCGGCTTGTCCCATTGCTTCGATTGCATCCAGCGACGGGCTTGTTGCACAAAGACGGGATATCTCAGCATAAAATTCGGAATGCAGTCTTGGCGTTGAAGCAGAAGCCGAAGGAAAGAATGGCTTGGATAGATCGAACCCAGTGAATGCGTTATCCTGAATCACCTTCTTCATCAAAATGACAAAGGGCAAAACCTCTTCCTTTGGCAGTCCCAGATCGTCCTCAAAGGCCCCTGTTCTGTGGTAGTGGGCAAGGGACGCGTCGTGATAGGCAAAGATCACCTCTTCTTGCTTCTCACCCAGTTCTTCGCAGTTCAACCCGATAAGCTCATCCAGAGTGTAGTGCCTTATTCCAAAAAGATATGGCCAGGCGGTCAAGGCCAATCCTGCAGCAAAAACACCCAACAACAGACAGACAATGACAAGTTTTTTCATCCGATAAAGTACGCCTTGAAAGGCCGGTTTGTCAAAGTTCCAGAGCGTGCCAGCGTGCCACAAACCAAGATCAAAAAGCCGACACTGACAGGACTTCCCCAAAAGGGGGCAGCTTTGTCATTGCAGGCGACTCATCAGCGTTGCGCGCTTGTGAGAACAAGCTATTCAAGTTTCAAATCCTGTCGTTCGCTCATGTTGTGACAGCCCGACACATCAACCCACCACGCCGCCATTGGCCGCATGTTCAGATCGGGAAAGAACCGCGCGACCGCTTCGGCAGCATAAATCCAAAGGTCCATGGTGTTATAGAGCGCGTAGTCGTGGCATTCGATCAGCCCAAAGTGTGGCCGACCCGAGGGCGCGCCCTTGGCTGAGGTCGCCACCGTGAGCCCATCCACCAAGAAATAAGATTCGTTGATAGCGACGCCCGCGCGGTGCGGTTCCGGTCCGATCCTTTCGCTCGTCTCGTCTTGCCACTGGGCGATGCGCCGGTCCCAATCGGCTGCAGTATTGTGGGCATGACGGGTCAATGCTGCGGCGTTGCGGCCGCTTTCGCC
>NZ_JANQTS010000066.1 GCF_030731595.1 Yoonia sp. | reverse complement strand
TGCACGTTTGTGGTTCAAGAACCAGGCTGCCAAGTTATCCAGCGTCGCGAACGATTGATGCAAACTAGCAGGTTGCCGTTGTCAAAGGCTCCGAGGAGCGAAGTTTGCCCAGTTCTGCTGCACGCTTTGCTGCGAAAAATGTGCATTCAGGGCTTATTCTTCTGACGCTCAGGACCACGGCGGCTGGTCATCCTTTGCGGGCATGAGCCTTTGCATGATTGTCGTATTTCTCGCCTATCTGATGATCCCGGACCCAAGGAGGCTTTCCCATGACCCCATTGAAGATCGGCGCCTGCGTGCGCGCAACCGAGATCACCACCTGTCGTGACTGGCTGTTTGAGGCCGACCGCGACATCGAATTGCAGGATTTCATGACCCATGCGGCACTGACAACCGAATACGACGACCGGATCGCGGCCGCCAAGGGGGCACTCGCAGGGCATCGGGGGCGGGTCGGGATTCATGGTCCCTACGAGGGGCTGGATATCGACAACAAAGACGCCGAATTGCGCCCTCTTATCACGGCGCGCTTCTTGCGGGCGCTTATGGCGGCGGAGGCTGTTGGCGCCCGACAGATGGTGCTGCATTCGCCCTATCGCGCTTGGTATCAGAACAATCGCCTTGCCGCGCCCGCCTATGCTCAAGAAAAGCTAGACCGCGTGCATATGGTGCTGGACCCTGTCGTCAAACGCGCCGCGGAAACAGGCATCACGCTGGTCATTGAAAACATCGAAGACGTGGACCCGGCCACGCGCCGCGCGCTGGTGGATAGTTTTGATAGCCCCGCCGTTGCGCTTTCTATCGACACCGGCCACGCCCAACTGGCCCGCCGCGCCGCGGGGGCGCCGCCGGTGGATTACTTTGTGCGGGATGCAGGCAGCCAATTGGCCCATGTCCACCTGCAGGACGTGGACGGCCATGCCGACCGCCATTGGGCACCCGGCGAAGGCGAAATCGAATGGGCCGCCGTCTTTCGCGCCCTTGCCGATTGCGACAGCGCCCCGCATCTGGTGCTGGAACTGCGCAACAAGGCCGATATCCCGAAAGGATTTGCCTATCTCAAGGGGTTGGGATTGGTCTGCTAAAGCGTCACGGAAAACACTGAGATACTTTCATCATCTGTATTTCTCGATAAAGGCGTCTATCTCGAGGCCCCGAATGTCTGGCAGCGCCGCCTTGTAAGCGGCGCGTGACCAGTCCCAGACCGCAATGTCTTGCAAGGCCTCGGCCTGCATTTCCGAAAACCGGCGTTTGATGAACCGTGCAGGCACACCACCGACAACCGTGTAGGGGTCCACATCGCGTGTCACCACGGCCCCTGCCCCGATCACGGCCCCGGTGCCAATGGTCACGCCCGCTGTCACCGTCACCCCATGCCCGATCCAGACATCATGCCCGATTGTGACCCAGTCTGACTTGCGCCATGCGAAGAACGCGCTGTCATCCGGACCAAGCCCATAGGCTTCGGCGCGATAGACCGAATGATGCTGTACCGCCCGCCAAGTAGGGTGATTGCCGGGGTTGAGCCGTGTGGCGTTCGCAATCGAACAGAACTTGCCGATTGAGGTCCAGACCACATGACAATGCTGGGTAATGTAGGAATAATCCCCCATGGACGAGGATTTCATCGTCGTGCCTTTGCCAACTTCGGTCCAGAGGCCCAGCGCGCAATCGCTGACGCTGGCTTCGGGATGGACCGTCGGGGTTTCGGACAACAAGTGTTTAGAGCCCGCGCCACTCATCGCGCCAACTCGGATTTGCCGATCAACCGGGCGCGGATCAGTCCCGATAACCAGTCGATGATATAGACCATTCCTATGATCAGAAAGATGATCGACCAAGCCTCGTCCCATTTATAGGCGCTGATCCGGTCCGATAGCAAAAAGCCGATCCCGCCCGCACCGACGATCCCAAGGATCGTGCCAGAGCGTACATTGGATTCAAAATTATAAAGCAGGATCGACAGGATCACCGGAGCCACCTGCGGCATGATCCCAAAGCGGATTTGCTGCAAGCGTGATCCCCCCGACGCCGTGACCCCATCAACGGGCCGCTTCGAGGTGTTTTCGATCGCTTCGGAAAAGAGCTTGGCAAAGGTTCCGATCTCGCTGATTGCAATCGCAAGGATCCCCGCCAGCGGCCCCAGGCCGAAAGCACGGATAAAGATCAGGGCGAGGATCAAGGTCTCGAAGGCGCGGATCACGTCAAAACCGCGCCGCACGCTCAGGCGCAGGGGCCAGAAGCGGGTGATATTCTTGGCCCCCAGAAACGACAAAGGAAAAGCCACGATCGCGCCCAGCACCGTGCCCATAAAGGCCATCGACAGGGTTTCGCCCAGACCGTTCAGAATATCGCTCCACTCTGACCAGGTTTGCCAGATATGGGGCGGAAACATGAACGACAGCACTGTCCCCAATCGGCCCAGACCGTTCCAGATCCGCATTGGCGAGAAATTGAAATCATAGAGGCACCAGCAAAACAGCGCCCCGAACCCAAGCCACAAGGCCCAGCGCCGCAAACGTACATGCAGGGGGGCAGAAAAGGCACGCGGCATCCGCGCCTTGGCCTTGGCGATATCGTCCTGTGTCATGACTTTCACGCAGAGTCCTCCATTCCGATGACGCGGTGGCGCAGCTTTTCAGAGCCGTAGTCGATCACCATCACGGTGACGAAAATGATGACGAAAAGTGCTGAAAGATCGGTGTATTCCTGAAATGACATGGCGGTGCGCAACTCTTGCCCCAGACCGCCCGCGCCGACATAGCCGATGATGGAAGAAGAGCGCACGTTGATCTCAAAGCGCAGCAAGGTGTAGCTGAGGATATTGGGCAACACCTGTGGCACCGCGCCATAGCGAATCTGGTCAAACCATGTGCCGCCAGCCGCCTTGACACCTTCCAGCGGACGCATGTCGATGTTTTCGTTCACTTCCGAATAGAGTTTGCCCAGCGCGCCTACCGAATGCAGCGCAATCGCCAGCACACCAGCCAGAGGACCCACCGAAAAGCAGAAGACAAAGATCAGGGCCCAGACCAGATCCGGGACAGTGCGCGCAATTTCAAGCGCACGGCGCGTGATCCAGAGGACCCAAAGATTTGGGGCGAGGTTCCGCGAAGCGGGGAAAGACAACAGAAAACCGCCCACAACCGCCAGTGTTGTCGCCATAAAGGCGATCAAGATGGTCTCGAGCAGCAGCCACAGCCATGTGCGCCAGCGCCAGAACCACTCGGCAAAATCGGCACCAAGGCTGTCCCAGCGCAAGGTTGGAATGGTCTTAGAGATATATTCGCCCAGGCGCGGAATGCCGGGCGGGATGATCCAGCTCCAGACCCGGCTGCCATCTTGCAAGGTCACCTGTGTCACCTTGAAAAAATCGCCATGCCAGCCTGTCAGGATAAAGAGCGCGATGAAAACAAGCGTCCAAGCCGCCCAGACAAGGCGGGAACGTTTGCGCAGCCGCGCAAATTCCTGCTCGAATGCGGTGACAGCGGCCGAGCTTTGCGGTGCTGCGATGCTCTGGGGATCAGTGATCAATACCATAAAGGCGGATGGGGCAGACCTTGCGATCCGCCCCTTGTCCCTTAGCCGCGACGCTGCTGGGCAAGCCAGGCACGCATATCGACGATCCACTGGTAACGGTCGTGATCGACGCGCATATATCCGGTCTGCGGGTTCTCGTCAGCCGGATCGAAAGAGGTGTATTGCGCGAAACCTTCGGGATCGACCGATGGGAAAGATTCCACCGCTGCGGTCACGTCGTCGATCATGTCATCGGGCAGTGTGTTGAGCGCTGTAAACGGGCCAGAGGTGATTTCAGGCGATTCCCAGATCGCGCAGACCTCGCCGTCGGGGATCATCCCTTTGGTGACCATACGCTGATAGACCCCGTTCACTTCGTTGTCCTGCCATGTGGCGGCCGCATCGAATGTTCCGTTGACGACAGCCTGCACACCGGCCTCATGGCTCCCCGAGAAGGGAACAGCAGAAAAGAAGACCGAGGGCTCATACCCTTGCTGGACAAGATTGAAGTAAGGCACCGCATAGCCAGAGGTCGAATCCGGGTCAGCAAAGGCCAGGACCTTGCCGGCCAGATCGTCGATTGTCTTGTACCCGCTGTCGCAGCGGACGGTGATGATCGAATAGTAACCCGTAGACCCATCTTTGTTCTGCGAGGTGAGGAGTGGTTTAATACCCCCGTCAGTTTCAGTATAGGCTGCCGCATAGGCAGACGATCCCAACCATGCGAATTCGATCTGCCCGGCGGCCAAGGCCTGCACCACACCGTCATAGTTGCCTGCGGTGAAGGTTTCGACAGTCACGCCCAGCGTGTCTTCGAGATGTTTGCGGAAAAAATCGGTCCGCGCGATACGGTCGGCTTCGTTTTCACCGGACAGAACGCCGATCTTGATCACGGCATAGTCTTCGCGCCATTCAGCCATGGCTGAACCGGCAAGGCAAATGGCAAGTGCAGTCGTCGTGGTCAGAAAACGCATGGTGTATCTCCCTGATAGCGTTTGGATTGTCATGCTGGCACCCGGATACTGGTCGAGGTGACAGAGGCGTTGAATTCTTGCAGGCCCTCCAGTCCGTAGATGTCGCGCACGACGTCATCGGTCAGCTGGCGGGCGGTACCATCGAAAAAGACACGGCCATTGCGCATCGCGATGATGCGATCACAATAGGCGCGCGCGGTATCCAGCGTGTGCAGGTTGACCAGAACGGTGATCCCGTCCTCGGTGTTGATCTGTTTCAAGCCATCCATCACCAAAGTCGCGTTCGCCGGATCAAGCGAGGCGATAGGCTCGTCCGCCAGCATGATCTTGGGCTGCTGCACCAGGGCCTTGGCGATCGCGACACGCTGTTGCTGACCGCCCGACAATGTGCCCGCCCGTTGCAGCGCTTGCGGCACCAGATCGAACCGGTCCAGAGCGTCCAGCGCCATCGCGCGTTCTGCATCGGTAAAATGCATCGCCATCGAGCTGACAAAGCCATGTTCTGCCAACCGCCCGATCAGCACATTGGTCAGGACATCCAGTCGGTCCACCAGATTGAACTGTTGAAAGATCATCGCGCAAGACCGCCGCCATTCCCGCAGCGCCTTGCCCTTCAGAGCGGTTACTTCGACACCCTCAAACGAAATCGACCCCGAGGTGGGGTCGATCAGGCGGTTGATCAACCGCAGCATGGTGGACTTGCCCGCACCCGAGCGGCCGATCACACCGACAAACTGGCCCGCTTCAATCGAAAGGCTGACATCGTCTACGGCGCGGGTCTCGCCAAACTGGCGGGAAACGGAAGAGAGGGTCAAAGTAGCTGTCATGGCGAATCATCCGAATGTTTCATCCATGACGCTAGGGGCGTGGCATGACAGCCAGTTAACCGGTTCGTGACACTTCCTTGACAGGTGCAGCGGCAGCAGATCTCGCAGCTTCCACCGGCACGACACCATTGGAAAAGATGACTTGCCCGCCGCGCAGCGATGCGACCACGCGATTGCCCTCAACCATCACGACATCGGCACGTTTGCCGACTTCCAGCGTACCGCGATCCTGCAAACCAAGCGCTTGTGCCGGGTGGGCCGTTGCCAGACGCGCGGCACCGGCAAGGCCATCCGGATCAGCATTTGCCAATGCACGGATCGCAGGCAGGATCGTCGCGGGATGATAATCCGCTGCAAGGATATGCAGCAGCCCCGCGGCATGGGCATCGCGCGCCGAAAGATTGCCTGAATAGCTTTGTCCACGCATCGCGTTGGGCGCGCCCATCGCGATCATCATTCCGCGGTCCGCACAGGCGGCGGCGGCCTCGAGCGTAACGGGGAATTCGGCCATCACAGCGCCCAGATCAGCCATCAGATTGGCCTTGGCGACGGTGTCATCATCATGGCTGGCCAATGGCACCCCATGATCACGACACATCTGCGACACGGCCCGCATATTGGACAAAAGCACCTCTTGCGGGCGGCTGCGTTCGGCAATCGACGTGGCGATCATCTGGCGTGCTTCGGTTTCGGACACGCCGTGCTGGGCGGCCCTGTTCTTGATGTGGATTTCAAGGTTGCGATACTGGCCCTGTCCGGGGGTGTGATCCATCAAGGACACCAGATCGACACGGTTTTCCCTGAGGAGATCCGCTAAGACGGCCACAGCATTGTCAAAAGTAATGTCAAAGCGCGCATGAATCCGGTGATCCACACGGGTGGCATGGCGGGCTGCATGCATCTCGCGGATCACATGGCTGGTATGGTCGAACGAGCGGCGCTCGCCATCGCGCACGCCACGCGAAAAAGATACGCCAGCATAGGCCGTTGTCACGCCAGAGGCCGCCAAACGCATATCAAGGTGGTTCAGCGCGACATCCATCGGGAAATCAACCCGCGCGCGGGGTTCCAGCTCGACCTCGATCATGTCGCCATGCATGTCGATGAAACCGGGAAAGAGTTCCAGCCCTGCGCCTTGCAGACCGCGGGCGACCGGGCCTTCGACGATCTGCGCGATCAGCCCGTCCTCGATCAGCACCGATCCACGCGGCAGCACCCTGTCGGGCAGGATCAGGGTAAAGTCAGACAGCCACATCTTGGCGCTCCTCTTGCAGGGGGATATCGGGGGTCAGGTCGATCACCCGGTCGATCAGGTGTTCCACATCGTCAGGGTGATGAAAGACGCCGATCATCGCGGTGCCTTGCGCCTTGAGATCGGAGAGGCGCTGCACAAGGGCCGCACGTGCCGTAGCATCCAGCGAGGCCGTAGGCTCGTCCAGCAACAAAAGCTTGTGCGGGCGGATCAGCGCGCGGGCAAGGTTGACCTTTTGCTGCTCGCCTCCCGAAAATGTCGTGGGATAGGCAGGCCAGAGGTTTTCCTTGACGCCAAAAGTTTGCAGCCAATGGCGCGCGGTCTTCAGCGCCTCGTCCTGTGCAACCCCCGCAAGTCGCAGCGGTTCGGCCACCAAGACCTCGGCGCTGACACGCGGGCGGGCAACAAGAAACTGGGTGACAAAGCCGATCTCGGTTTGGCGCAGGTGGGTGATGTCGATATCGGCGGCACGCGCCAGATCAATCTGGCCATGGGCGGATTGAAACAGAACCGCACCCGCCTGCGGCAGATAGCTGCGATAGAGCGTGCGCAGCAGGGTCGATTTCCCCGCCCCGTTCGCGCCTTTCAGCAGGACAAATTCGCCCGCATTGACGGTGAAAGAGATATTGTCAAAGGCGGCAAAGCCCTGCCCCAGATGATGCATGGTAAAGCCTTTGGTCAGGCCACGAATATCCAAGACTGGGGTCATAATTTTGCATGCACCAATTGTTGCGTATAGGCGTGTTGCGGGTCTTGAAATATCTGATCGGCCAGACCCGCTTCGACCACCTCGCCGCGCCGCATGACCATCACGCGATCCGCCAGGGTGCGGATGACACCCAGATCGTGGCTCACGATCACCATGGTGATGCGGCGATCCCGTTGCAACCGCTTGAGTGTGTCCAGCACAAGGGCCTGCACACTGACATCCAGCCCTGTGGTCGGCTCGTCCAGCAGCAAAAGCGCAGGTTCCAGCGCGATGGCCTTGGCCAGCTGCACCCGCTGCTGCATCCCGCCAGACAGCTCGATCGGCGGTGCGTCCAGCCGTTCCAGCGGAAATTCAGACGCGGCCAGCGCATCTTTTGCCTTTTCGCGCAGCACGGCAAAGCGCCGCTCGCCCGCGACCAGCAGCCGTTCGGCCACATTGCCGGAACTGGAATGCTTCATCAAAAGCCCCAGATGCGGGTTCTGATACACGATCCCGATGCGCGTGGCGCAGAGCATCCGGCGCGCAAAGCGGTCAAGCGCGAACAGGTTGCCATCGACGTCAGGCAGATCGAGCGTATAGCTGCCCGTGTCCGGTGTCTCTTCAAGGTTCATCATGCGCAACAGCGTGGATTTGCCCGACCCACTTTCCCCGACGATCCCGAGCACTTCGCCGGGATAGACCGTCGCGGCCACATCGCGCAGGGCAACGACGCGGCCATAGGATTTGCTGACGCCGCGCACCTGCACCAGCGGTGCGGTCTTGACGATGCGGGGGGGATCAAGCGTCAAAGTCATTGCGGCATCTTTCCGTCTTTGTACCATGTCTCGCCCATCGCAACGACCTCTCCATCGCGGGCACGGATGGCTTTGACCCCGTATTCACTATCCGACACCTCATAGGTCGAAGTGCCATCACCCTGCGGGATTTCATTCATGAAGAACCCTGTTGCGCCAGAGCGATAACAGGTCAGCCCGCCGTGGTCTTCGACACGGTAGGGCACGTCATCAAAGACCAGCGGTTCAACGCGCGTATAGGGCGGGACGGCAAATATCCGTTTCTCGCGGCCCGCAGACAGGATCGTCAGGTGACGCGCCATATGCAGCTTGGGCACATCCCAGCGCGGGATCGGCGAGGGCGTCATGACATGGCGGCCATTGACCATCGACGGGTAACTGGCCCCTTGCATCACCCGGCCCGACCGCACGATCTGTTCGTAAAGCTGCAACCACATGCGCCCGTAGTCGGCATCGCCATGCATCTGGCGCGCGATGGACATATTTGGCTGCACCGACCGCAGCGGTTCAGGGTTGGGCACTTGCAGGACAAGGACCTGATCCTCGCGCAAGATTTCCTCGGGGATGCGGTGGCGCGACTGGATCAGATCGGCGTCAAGCGTGTCCAGTGTTGTGGGCGCGCCGGACACCCGCGCCAGAAAGCGGCGGATCGAGGCGGCGTTCACGCTGTCATCGGCCCCTTGGTCAATGACTTTCACGCGCATTGCCGGGTTGATCAGCGTCAGCGAGACTTGCAGACCACCCGTGCCCCAGCCTCGCGCCATCGGCACCTCGCGGCTGGCATAGGGCATCTGGCAGCCGGGCACGCAGACTGCCTTGATCATCTTGCGGCGCAACTCGCGCTTGGCCGAGGCATCAAGGAAGCCATAGCTCATCGGCGCCCATGGCTTTGTAAGGTTGGCAAGGCTCATTCGGCTGGCTCCTTGACCTGTTTGGCCTTGGCATCGCGCATGGCATCCAAGGACGACTGGAAGGTCACGTAGTGCGGCAGCTTGAAGTGGATGCAAAAGCCCGAAGCCTCGACCCCTTCGGTGTGGTACAGAAAGAATTCCTCTTCGGTGGCTGATCCTTTGGGCGCGCCTTTGGCGTTCAGGTCCAGTGTGGCGGCAGAGATGCATTTGACCTCGTTCCAGCCAAAGGTCGCGGCAAAGCCCAGTCCCAGTTTTTCACCCTGTTTTGACACAACCTCGGCCTGTGACACCTTCACACGGCCTGCTGAAAACGCGGTTCCATTGGGATGCTTGACCATGACCTCCGCTTCGGCCAGTCGCAATTCATTCACCGTGGGGTGGGCTTGGCCGTAACCGCGCATCGCGGCATAGCCCAAGGCCAGAACGCTGCCCGTTTCTGCCCTTGCAAGGCTTTGTAGCGTATGGGCGCGTTTGGAAGGAAACAGCAGCGGCTCACGGGTCACGTCCGCAATCGCCTCTCCGGCGACCTTGTCGGACAAAGGCAGATCGACCAGATCATTGGCGGCCTGCCAAGCACTGACCGACGGTTGATAGGCCGGCGCGGGTGCAGTGGCGGGATCGACCAACGGGGGCGCGAATGGCTTGCCCGCCAGCACATCCGTCTCTAACACGCGGTGCGAATAATCCAGCGTCGGCCCCAGCACCTGCCCGCCGGGAATATCCTTGAAGGCTGCCGAAATGCGGCGATGGGTGAACAAAGTCCCCTGTTCGACGACGGCACCAACGCCAAGGCGCGGCTGTGTGGTGCGCCATGCGCGCAGAACCAGCACCGCCTCGTAAAGCTCGCCGCCTGTCTGCGCCAAGGCGAGCGCTGCCAAGTCTTCGTCATAGAGCGAAGCCTCGCCCATCACGCGGTCTACCAGATAGGGCAGTGCTGCTTTCAATTCCGCGACACGGGTCATGTCGATCTGGCCCATCGCTTCACGGAACAGCCGTTCGGATTGGGCGATGGCGCGTTCACCGCCACGGGTTGCCACATAAGCCATCAGAGCACCTCGACTTTGGTGGATCGCGGCAGGCCGATGACCTGTGCTGCATCCAGTAAGAGCATGTCAAATCCCATTGGATAGCGGATCATTTCGGCGCGCCTTGCCCAAAATCCGTCCGGCAAACCGCCGATCTGGACATCGACAGCACCATTCACGCCCGGCCCTGTCAGACGAACTTGCGCGCCTGTGCCGAACCGTGCGCGGATCACAACAGTTGCGCCGTCATCGGGATAAAGGTCAGACCCACAGCGCAACTGGCGCAAAAGCTCCGGTTCGGTGAGCCCACCAAGAAAGGCATGATCCGCTTGCGGCAAGTCAACCAGTTTCGCCCCGCATTGCGTCACGACGGGGATCAACAAGGGATCGCCAGCATAGACATGGCATTCGCGATCTACCAAGGCCGCGATCAAGGCGGGTTCACCGGCTTGGGGTAATTGGCGGGGCAATCCCGGACGGCTGAGTGCCCAGAGCAAAGCGTCAAAAGTCGCGTTTGCACTGCGTTCGGCTGCATCCGCTGTGGGTGTGGTCAACATCAGAAAGTCTCCATATCCACGCGCGTGGCCTCGACGCGGCGCAATGTCTGTCGGTCTTGCTCGGCCTGAGCAGCGGCTTCTTGGGCGCAGAATGCGGCACAAGCATCAGCACCGCTGCCGCAGGCAGCGGCCAGATCAATCAGAGCCATTGCCATTGCGGCCTCCAGATCACGACCTCGGCGCATACCGTATCCGATGGTTCCGCCCTGGCTGATATGTGCCTCGCTGACCAGAACCTCGCCCAAGTGAAAGGCCGTCCCACCCGCAGTGTCGCGCATCGGCAGCATGACAAGCCCTGTGCGGCTCTCAACCACGGTGATTTCTCCCAAGTCATCAATCAAGGTTTCCGCAAAAGCCTTGATCCGGCCCGCATCCGCCCGCGCAAGGGTCGATAGCATCTCGCCATGATCACGCATTGTCATCGCTTTCAATGCTGAACTTGACCCGCGATGCCGCCCAGATCACTTCGGAGAACGAAATGGGTGTCCCATCGGGCAAGGCATCAATCGCGCGGATAATCGTGACCGACAGGTCCGGATGCTGTCGCAGCATTTTCGCTTCATCGGGGCGCGCCTGCCGGGAATGAAGGGTGGTCTTGGCGCGGATGTAGTCTTCAATCCCATACGCACGGTAGGTCTCTGTCACAGAGCCGAGAACGGCCCGGCGGTCAATGAAACCCGGAAAGCGATTCACCGCATGATAGGCTGACCCAAAGGCGATAGGGACTTGATCCGCAAAGGTGATGCGCTGTGCATGGCTGACCTGATCACCCTTGTTCAGGCGCAGCGCCTCGCGCACACGGCCGCGTGCTGTGATCACCTCGGATGCCAGCAAATCGCCGGAAATATCGACGCCCTGCGCTTGGAGATTGCGCCGCAAGCGGGTCCGCTTACCCAAGGCGTAGTGTAACATCGGCTGAGAGCCAACAAAGGTCCCACGCCCCTGCTCCACGCTCAGCTTGCCCTGTTTGGCCAGTTCAGATACCGCCCTGCGGACAGAGTGCCGACCAGCGCGATAGTGGTCGACCAGTTCCGGCTCTGTCGGGATTTTGTCGCCGGGTTTGAAGCGACCTTGCGCGATATCATCTGCAAGTGCGTCTCTTATGGATTCCCAAGTATGCGTGGTCATGGCGCCTCATATTCATTCGGATGATTCTGAGTAGCGCCAAAAGGTCACCGCAATGTGACACTGCACGCCCGCAACTGCGCGCCTCCCGATCTGACCAGAAGAGCAGACCGCTCGCCATATGATCGGTTTGCGGGAGTCCGCAACTCAGGACTTTTCTGCTGATGCGACTGCGACCCCGCACAGGCCGCCACCATATCAAACGATGCGTCGGATTGCCGACCCGCCCAGTGCCAAGGCAAACGCTGCGTTCTGTGGACCGATTGTTGCCAATTTTTCCAGTCAGGATGCCGGACTCAGCCGCAAATGAAGACCGGTTCGAATTGCTCTGGCAGGTACCTCACCATCCCCTGTACGTTTTTGTTTGAGTGCTCAAATATAAATTGGTAGCCTTGCCTGAAATGCTGACCTGAAAGGACTGCCGCAGATGACAGCATCCCCAAAGACCGCACCACCGCCGGATTGGGACCGTTCCGGCCTGCCCGCCTGGAGCTTTTTCAGCGCGGAGATGCTTGAGCTTGAAAAAGAGGTCCTGTTCCGCAGCCATTGGCAAGCGGTGTGCCACAGCAACGACATCCCCAATGCGGGCGACTTCGTGACGCTTGATTTTGTCGGCGAACGCGCGTTGATCCTGCGCGGGCAAGACGGTGAAGTGCGCGCCTTTCACAATCTGTGCCGCCATCGCGGATCACGGGTTGTGGCGGAAAGCAGCGGCACCTGTCGCTCTGCCATCGTCTGCCCGTTTCATGGCTGGGCCTACAATCTTGACGGTACGCTGCGGGGGGCGGCTCAGCCCGCAACCTTGCCCAGCTTGGACCCGGTCAAGATGGGGCTCAAGCCGCTTGAAATGGATATCTGGAACGGTTTTGTCTTTGTCCGTTTCAAGCCCGGCCCGCAGCCTTCCGTTTCTGAGGTGATGGCGCGGTTTGCGCCCGAACTGGCCCAATACGATCTGGCCGATATGGTCCCCGACGGCAAAGGGTTCTGGACCACCGAGATCACCGCGAACTGGAAATGCGTGCGTGATGTCGACAACGAAGGATACCACGTGCCGATGGCGCACCCCGGTTTGGCCGATCTGTTCGGATCGAACTACTATGACGAGCCGTTTTCCAACGGCACCTCGCGGTCTTTTTCCAAATTCAGCGCATCAAATGGGCGACTTTGGTCGGTCAGGAACTATAAAGCGATCATGGAACCGCCCGCAGCGCTTGATGACGATCACAAAGATGCCTGGCTCTACATTGGGATGTTCCCAAACCTAGTGTTTGGCATCTATCCTGACAGCGTGATCTTCTATCAGGAATTTCCCTTGGCCAACGGCAAGACCATCCAGCGCGGCGCGACCTACCGCCACAAAGACGAGGACCGCCGGATGCGGCTGGCCCGCTATCTGAGCATGCGGATCGACCGGCTGACCAGCAAGGAAGACGAACAGCTGATCGAATGGACCTGGGAAGCGGCGTTTTCGTCAGGCTATGACGGGGTTGTCCTGTCCGATCTGGAATATGGCGTCAAAACCTATCACGACGCTCTGCGCCGTTTGTTCCCGGTTTTGTCGTCTGACGAACCGCCCGCAGGGACGCTGGCGCAGCAAAACGCGGCGCTTTTGTCCGCCAAAGTCCCGGCGGAGTGACGTGACGCGCGGGCTTAGCCGGGAAAGCCGTCAGGGTCTGACCCTGATCGGCCTGCCCTTTGGCTTTGCCCTGATCATGCTTGCGGCCCCATTGGCGATGGTCATCACCTTCAGCTTCTGGACGCAAAACTATCTGGACATCGACCGCACGCTCACGCTTGCGAACTACCAAGAGGTTTTCAGCCAGCCGATCTATCAAACCCTGCTCTGGCGGTCCTTGCGGATTTCGGTGATCGTGACGGTCGTGACGGTCGTGCTGGCCTTTCCGATCGCCTATTACCTGTCCTTTCACGTCAAAAGAAACAAAGCCCTCTGGCTGTTCCTGATCACCGTGCCATTCTGGACCAGCTATCTGCTGCGGGTCTTCTTGTGGAAAGTGATCCTTGGTTACAACGGGGTACTGAACACCGCCCTGCTGGAAATCGGCCTGATCAGGGAACCGCTGACATTCATTCTCTATAACGCCAACGCGGTCGTGTTGACACTTGCGCACGCATGGGCGCCCTTTGCGATCCTGCCGATCTTTGTGGCGCTCGAAAAGATCGACCGCTCCCTGCTCGAAGCCGCCGAAGACCTTGGCGATGGGCCGTTCCGCAGGTTCTGGCGCATCACCTTCCCACTGGCGATCCCGGGTGTCGTGGCGGCCACACTGATCGTGCTGATCCCCACGGTCGGGGACTTCATCACGCCGCGGCTTGTGGGCGGCACCGACGGGTTGATGATCGCGAATATGATCCAGATCCAGTTTGGCAAGGCCAACAACGCGCCCCTTGGAGCGGCTTTGGCGGTCACCTCAATGGTCGTCGTCGCACTGATCAGCATCGCGATCTATCTGGTCGGTCGCAAGATCGGCGGAAGGGTCGCAAGATGAGGCGCGGGCTGTCACCGACATGGCTTGGCTTTTATGCCGTTGTTTACCTGCTGTTTCTCTACGCGCCCGTCATTCTGCTGCCGCTGTTTGCTTTCAACGATGCCACGATCATCGCCTTCCCGCTCAGCGGCTTCACCACAGAATGGTTCGAGGTTCTTTGGACCACCGATGCGCTACACAGTGCTGTGCGCAATTCTGCTGTGGTGGCCTCGATTACGGCGGTCGTGAGCACCTTGCTGGGGGCCTGCGTCGCGCGCGCTTCGGCGCGTTACCGCTTCCCTGCCCAGAAAGGCATCCTCGGTTTTATCATGCTGCCGCTGGTCCTGCCCGAGATCATCTTGGCTGTGGCGCTGATCGTGATGATGATGCAGTTGGGCCTGTCGCTGTCGCTTTGGACTGTCATCGCGGGCCATATCCTGATCTGCACGCCGTTCTCGATCGCGATCCTCAGTTCCGCCTTTGCGGGGCTGGACCAAAGCCTCGAAGAAGCCTCGTTCGATCTGGGCGAAAGCCGGGCGGGCACATTCCGGCGGATCACGTTGCCCCTTGTCATGCCCGGGATCATCTCCAGCTTGCTGATCTGTTTCACGATCTCGCTGGATGAGTTCATCATCGCCTTTTTCCTGACAGGCACCGACGTCACGCTGCCCGTCTATATCTGGAGCCAGCTGCGCTTTCCCACCAAACTGCCCTCGATCATGGCACTGGGGACGATCTTGTTTGTGCTATCCATCGCGCTTTTGGTGCTGGCTGAAATGTTCCGCCGCAGAGCGGCCCGGCGTCAGGGGCAAGGCGCATCTGCAACGGAAGGGTTCGCTTAACGATGTCAGTGTTCAAGCCCATTATCGAACTGCGCGATGTCCGCAAAAGTTTTGGCACCTTCGAGGCGCTCAAAGGGATCAACGCCACGATCGAGGAAGGCGAATTCTTTTCCCTGCTCGGGCCGTCGGGGTGCGGAAAAACAACGCTGCTGCGCATGATTGCCGGATTCGAACCGCCGACGGGGGGCGATATCATTATCGACGGAAAGTCCATGGACGGCATCAGCGCCAACAGACGCCCGACCAATATGGTGTTTCAAAGCTACGCGATTTTTCCGCATCTGAGCGTCGCCGATAACGTTGGCTATGGCCTGAAAACCAAGAAGTTACCCAAAGCCGAGATCAAGCGCGAAGTCGACAAGGCGCTCAGCATGGTTGACCTTGTAGGCTATGGGAACCGCGCGGCCCATGAGCTTTCTGGCGGGCAACGCCAGCGGGTGGCCCTTGCGCGGGCGCTGGTCATGCGGCCAAAGGTGATCTTGCTGGATGAACCACTGTCGGCCTTGGACAAGAAACTGCGCGACCAGATGCAGATGGAGTTGCGTGACCTGCAAAAGACGCTTGGGATTACCTTTATTCTGGTGACCCATGATCAGGAAGAAGCCCTGATCATGTCAGACCGGATTGCAGTCATGTTTGAAGGCCAGATCGCACAGCTTGCCACCCCCGAAGAGCTTTACCGCCGTCCCGCGACCAAACGTGTGGCCTCGTTTATCGGTGTGATGAACTTTCTGGACGCAGCAGCCACCAGCCACGATGCGGCGGGGCTGACGCTGGATATTGCTGCCTTGGGCAAGGTCACCCTGCCCGCGTCGGCCATACCGCCGAATGTGCACCCCTCACAGATCACCAAGGTGGGCATCCGGCCTGAAATGCTGACCTTGCTGTTCGACCACGACGACAGGGCCGAGAAAGAGATCACAGGCGAGGTCGTCAGCAGCGATTACTACGGCGATATGACCTATTACAGCGTCCAGCTGCCGCAACTGGCAAGCCCTGTCACAATCTCGATGCGCAATACGGCTGGACGCAGCATCGCCGCCCCCGGCAGCCCCGTCCGTGTGGGTTGGGGCACAGAATCCGTTGTTTTGTTTGAATAAATGGGGAAGTGATGGAGAGCACTGAACACAGCTGCGAGATCGCTGCACTCGTCGCCGCGCATCGCAAGGGCTATGCGCTCGCGCAGCCGTTCTACCTGTCCGACACCGTCTTTGCGCGCGACCTGCAGGCGTTCTTTTTCCAAGAATGGCAACTGGCAGGCCACATCAGCGAAATCCCTCAGGAAGGCGATTACCTCCTGTTCGAGATGATGAATGAAAGCATCATCATCGTGCGCGGCAAGAACAATGCCATTCACGCGCTGGCGAACGTCTGCCGTCATCGCGGTTCGCGCGTTTGCATTGAACCGCGTGGCAATACCAAGCGTTTCACCTGCCCCTATCATGCCTGGGCCTTCAACCTTGATGGCAGCCTGTTCAATGCGCGGATGCTGGACGCGGACCATGACCGCAGCAAGCTTGGGCTGAAACCCGTCGCGGTCGAGGTTTTTCAAGGTCTGATCTATGTCTCGCTCTCGCCGAGCCCTACCAGCTTTGAGAGGCTCCGCGCCGATCTTGACCCGATCCTTGCCCCCTTCGGACTGGCACGCACCAAGATCGCCTATCGCGAAAGCTACCCCGTGCGCGCCAACTGGAAGCTTTTGGTCGAGAATTACAACGAATGCTACCATTGCACGGCGGCACACCCGGAATTCGCCCGCTCGCATGCCACGCATATGGATGCCGCGCGGGTCGCCCCGCTGAATGCGCAAATGCAGGCCCGTTCGAAGGCTGCTGGGGCATCCACTGCCTATTTTGACTGCATCGGCGCAAAGCGGCCCAGCGGATCACCGGACTATGCCTATAACCGCTATTCGCTGTTTGACGGGTTCCTGACCGGGAGCGAGGATGGCACGCCACTGGCCCCGCTCTTGGGCGATCTGACCGCCTATGACAGCGGCGCGTCCGACGTCTATGTTGGCATCCTGAACCCGATGCTGGTCTATTGCGATCATGCGCTGATCTACCGCTTTGTTCCGATCGACAAAGACACCTCTGTTCAGGAAATCATTTGGCTTGTGCATGAAGACGCGCAAGAGGGTACGGACTATGACCTAGACCGGCTCAAATGGCTTTGGGATGTCACGACGGTTGCGGACAAAAGGATCATTGAGAAAAATCAGGAAGGCGTGAACTCGCGGTTCTATGAACCCGGCCCCTTTGTGGGCATGGAGGCCTATACACAGCGCTTTATCGAAGCATATTTGGCAACACTCGCGACCAGTTAGAGGCAGCAGATGGCGGACACAGACGATCTTTACGACGCGCAACATATCGGTTTTCTGGAAACGATCTGGGGCGAAGGCTATTTGTCACCGGGCGGCCCGGAAGAGGTATCCCGCGTTCTCGAAGGGCTTGATCTGAAGGGCAAGCGCGTCCTCGACATCGGCTGCGGGTCGGGGGCGATCACGCTGTCTTTGGCTGTGGATCACGGGGCGGCGCATGTGGTCGGCATTGATGTGGAAGAACCCGTTTGCCAAGCCGCCCGCGCGCGCATCGCCGCCGCTGGCGCGCAAGACCGCGTGACCATCGTACAAGTCACACCCGGACCTTTTGCTTTCGAAGATCAGGACTTTGACATCGTCTTTTCGAAGGATTCCATCATCCATATCCCCGACAAGGATTTTCTGGCCAAAGAGGTCATGCGGGTTCTGAAACCCGGCGGGTGGTTTGCGGCGTCAGACTGGCTGATCAGCCATGACGATGCGCCCAGCCCCGAAATGGCAGTTTACATCAAACAGGAAGCACTGGATTTCGCGATGGCCTCACCCGCCCGCTATCACGATGCACTGACCGAGGCGGGCTTTGTGAATGTCACGCTGCGCAATCGCAACCAGTGGTATGCGCAGATAGCGACGGCGGAATTGGCGTGGCTCACAGGCGCGGAACGTGGTGTTCTGAGTGAAACATTTGGCAAGGACTTCATCGACCACAATGTCGCAACCTGGGAGGCAATGGTGACTGTGCTCAAATCAGGGGAGCATTGCCCGCATCATATTCGGGGGCAACGGCCAGCCTGAGAATAGAAACGCCCCGCTGGCCACAGCGGAGCGTTTTGTCTTTGCTCATCCGATCAGGATCAGAACCCGGCTTTGATCAACTCGAACTCTGCAATCATCTTTTCACGCAGCTCTGCCGGCACAGGCGCCTGCCACAAAGTGTTGGCCTGATGCGCCTCGGTGCTGTCCAGACCGACAGCGGCCAGATCTTCGGTGCTCATCGCCGCCATCGCAGCCGCATTGCCGTGGCCATAGCCCCAGTAGCCGACCAGATATTCAGCGGTTTGTGGTTCGAGCCAAGCGTTGATGAAGTCATAGAACTTGTCTTCGGAGCCTTCACCATCCGCCAGTTTTGTATAACCGCACACCCAGCTTGACGAGCCCTCTGCCATATTGCGGGTCATGCCGATTGGATGCCCTTCATAGCTCATGGTCGAGAAGGTCTCGTTCCATGCCCAAGCGAAGAGGACCTCGCCGCTTTGCATCAACTGCGCCAGCGACGCCCCGTCTGCCCAATAGGTGCGGACGTTCGGATGCACTTGGCGCAGGAAGGCTGACGCTGCCTCGAACTGGGCGTCGGTCGCGGTTGTCCAGTCCTTCACACCGGTCGCAAGGAAGGCCAGCGCATAGGCATCGTCGACATTGTCACCGACAGAAATGCGCCCCTCATATTGAGGGTCGGTAAAGACCTGAAGCGACGCCAGATCCGCTTCGGTTAATTCATCGGTGTTATAGACGATGGCTGTATTGCCCCAATCAATAGGAACAAAGTAGTAATTGCCGTCCCGCTGATAGGCTTCGATATCGCGGAAAGATGGTTCCAATTCGTCCCATCGCGTGATCCGGCTTGTATCGAGGGGGGCCAGCAGCCCCGCTTCTATCCATTTCGGGACCGACTGCGAACACGGGTGGGCCGCGTCAGCACGAAAGCCGGAGCGCAGCTTTTGAAACGCCTCTTCTTCATCCCCGAAGAAGGCGAATGTGGGGCCTTCACCATGTTGCGCGATATAGGCTTGGAAAAATTCCGGGTCTTCGTAACCGGCCCAGTCAAAAACCGTCAGTTCTGCATCATCTGCGAATACGGCCCCCGAAGTCAGGACCGCAATCGCGGCGGCGAGCGTCGCCGTCTTTCTGAAATTATACATCCCATTCTCCCTGTTCTTTGTTTTGCGGTCTCGTCCACCAAAATGAAAAGAACACGACCTGCAAAAAAGTCTAGCGGCATCTGATGTTGACACAAGTTTTAATTAAGCGCTCAAATAAGTTTGATGACCGTTCAAATGAAGGCCCTGATGCGCGATCCCAGACATGATATCCTGTTCGAGCCGCTGCAAATCGGGCCAGTCAGAACCAAGAACCGGTTCTATCAGGTCCCCCATTGCACCGGCATGGGCTGGCGCAGACCCAATGCACTGGCCGCCATGCGCGGGATGAAGGCCGAGGGCGGCTGGGGTGTCGTGAATACCGAATATTGTTCGGTTCACCCGACCTCTGACAACGAAGGATTTCCCAACGCAACCCTTTGGAACAATGACGATATCCGCGCGCATGCAGCGATGGTCGACGCGGTTCATGCCCATGGCGCGCTGGCTGGTGTCGAACTCTGGCTCGGGGGCGGGATGGTCACCAATCTGTCCACACGCTTGCCCCCCATGGGGCTGCGCAACAGACCGCAGACCGATAGCCGCGAGGTCATGCAGGGCCAGACGCGCAAGATCGACAAATCCGATATTCGTGACCTGCGCCGCTGGCACAGGGATGCAGCTTTGCGTGCGGTCGAGGCCGGTTTTGACATTGTCTATGTCTATGCCACCCACGGCTATCTGCTGTCAGAGTTTCTGGATGCCCAGACAAACACCCGGACCGATGAATATGGCGGCAGTCTGGAAAATCGGGTGCGGCTGGTCCGCGAACTGATCGAAGAAACCCGCCAGGCGGTCGCCGGACGCGCTGCTGTTGCCACCCGCTTTACCGTCGATCTGACCGACCCCGAGAGCTATGATGCCTTTGGCCTTTTGGCAGAGCTGCCCGATCTATGGGACCTCACGGTGCATGACTACGCGGTCGAAATGGGCCACTCCCGCTTTGTCAAAGAAGGCGCGTTGGTCCCCGATGTCGCACGCGCCAAAGAACTGACAAGCAAACCCGTCGTGGCCGTGGGCCGCTTTACCTCGCCCGATGCGATGGCGCAGATCATTCGGTCAGGTTCGCAGGATCTGATCGGTGCGGCGCGCCCTTCGATCGCGGACCCCTTCCTGCCCGCCAAGATCGAGACCGGACGCAGCGCGGACATTCGCGAATGTATCGGCTGCAACATCTGTTATGCCAGCGACAGCCTGCACGTCCCGATCCGCTGCACCCAGAACCCGACGATGGGCGAAGAATGGCGGCTTGGATGGCACCCCGAATATCTGCCCCCTGCCCCTGAACCCCAAAAAGTCCTTGTCGTCGGCGCAGGCCCGGCAGGGCTCGAGGCTGCACGCGCCCTTGGGGCCCAAGGCCACAACGTCATGCTGGCCGAGGCACAGCGCAGCTTGGGCGGGCGCGTCACGAAAGAGGCCCGCCTTACGGGGCTGTCAGAATGGGCAAGGGTCCGCGACTGGCGTGTTGGGCAGATCGACAAACTTTCAAATGTGCAAGTGTTCCGCGAAAGCCGGATGACGGCAGCCGATGTCTTGGACTTGGGCGTAGACCATGTGCTGGTCGCAACTGGTGCTATCTGGACGACCGACGGCATTGGACGCCAAAGCGCGCAAGGCTTTGAAACCCCCGATCCGGCGATGCTTTTGAACCCTGATACGGTTCTGAATGGCGGTGAAGTGCCAAAGGGACATATCGTCGTCTATGACGATGACCATTACTACCTTGGCCCGCTTCTCGCGCTCGAACTGGTCAAACGCGGCAATACCGTCACATTTGTTACGCCGCAGGGACGCGCCTGTGAATTTGGCAGCTTCACCCAAGAGCAGGATCAGACGGTCGCGGCTTTGCTGGAAGCGGGTGTCACGATCCAGACGAACCAAGTGGTCAAGACAGCGCAGAAGGCCGCAGCCGTGCTGTCCTGTGTCTTTACAGGACGCGAAACCACCCTGCCTTGCGATGCCGTGATGCCGCTCACCCGCAGGATCCCTGTCACCGACCTTTACGACGATCTCATGGCTCTGCCGGATTTGCGCGGGATCACATCTGTCACACGGATCGGCGATGCCGAGGCCCCCTCGATCATCGCCGCTGCGGTCTACGCGGGCTACCGCGCTGCGATGGAACTGGGCAAAGACAGCGACCAATGCGCCCGCTATGGCAAGCGCGAGCATCCCAAGCTGGACTAGGCCGCCATATCGGCCGAGACTTTTTCCAGCGCTTTTTCCAGAATATCAAACATCTCGTCGATTTGGTCGATTGTAATGATCAGCGGCGGCGAGAACACAGCCATGTTGATGAGAGGCCGGACCATCAACCCAAGTTCTTCACAAGCTGCATCAATCCGCGCGCCAAGCGTGCGCTCTGCCTCCAGATTCTTGCCCTTGCCTTCGATACAGCCGATCAGCCCCATGCCACGCGCATCGCCCACAATATCGAACCGCAGCAAGGCTTTCAGGCGGGCCTGAAAATGTGGCGTCACGGCGCGAACGTGCTCCAATATGCCTTCGCGCTCCATGATCTCGATATTCTTCAAAGCGGCCACGCATGACACCGGATGGGCCGAATAGGTATAGCCGTTGGTAAAGGCCGAGGCTTCACCAAGGCCCGTCATCTGCTCCATTACGCGGTCTGAAATGATGCAGGCTCCCAAGGGCAAATACCCCGATGTCAGCCCTTTGGCAGAGGTGATGATATCGGGGACGATACCAAACACAGCCTCTGACGCGAACCAGTGGCCCAAGCGGCCAAATCCAGTGACCACTTCGTCCGAGATATAGAGAATGTCATTGGCGCGGCAAATCTCCCAGGTGCGCTTGTGATAGCCCTCTGGCGGGACGATCACGCCGCCCGAACTCAGGATCGGCTCTGCGATAAACGCGCCGATGCGGTCAGCGCCCAAACGCGCAATCGCATTCTCCAGATCGGCCACTTTCGCGTCACACCAATCGTCGACACTCATCCCTTCGGGGCGGCGATAGGGGTTCACGTCGGGCAGGAAATGCACAAGCCGGGTTTCAAAGTCGAAATGGCTTTGGTCGCGTTCCTTGCCCGTCACCGAATGGGCCAGATAGGTCGATCCGTGATAGCCTTTTTCGCGGGCGATAATCAGCTTTTTGTCAGGCAAGCCACGGCGGTTGTTGAAATACTGCATCGTGCGCAGCGCGGTATCGACAGCTGTTGATCCGCCGGTCGTGAACATGACGTTATTCAGATCACCCGGTGCCATCTCGGCAATCTTCTTGGCCAAAAGCGCAGAAGGTTCGGTGGCATTGGTAAAGGGCGAGGTATAGGAGAGTTTGATCACCTGATCGGCAATCGCTTCGGCCATTTCGCGGCGGCCATATCCGATCTGGCTGCACCACATGCCGCCCGGTCCGTCAATATAGCGTTTCCCGTCTGCATCCCAGAAATAGATACCCTTAGCGCTATCAACCATCATGTTGTCATAGGTGCGCCAGTCATCCATCGCCGCCCAAGGGTGGATCTGATGTTCCCGATCCCATTTCGAGAGCGTTTCCGCGGACGGGGTATTGGGGCGGGAATGCAGCGTTGGGCTTGCCTTGGTCATGATGGTCTCCAAGTCAGTTTCAAAAGGGGTGCGGCGGTGTAGCGCGCGCGCGTTGATTGATAAAAAAGGGCTTGTCTTGCAGGGTGACCGGGACCAGTCTTTTGTCCCATCTGCCTTCTTCATTGACGTAAATCTCGGCCCAGAGATCATCCTTGATCTCGATCCCGTAAGGGGCTTTCAGCTCGGCCAGGGCGATATTGCGCTTTGTGGTCGGGGACCAGACCCCCGAGGTGACAAAGCCCACCTCTTTCTTTTTGCGATGGTAAATCAATGCGCCATTGGCCGGCTTGAACCCCGCGATGTCGATCTTGGCCAAAGTATAGCGTGCGCCAGCCTCGCGGTGTTGCAGCAGCGCGCGGCGTCCGTTGAAATGGCCTTTGTCGAAATGCACCATCTTGCCAAAGCCCAGTTCGATCGGGGTGCGCCCGCGATGCAGACGCATCACCGCATGCACGGGCTGAAAATCAACGCCCGCCGCAACAAAGCCCGCCTCGATCCGGCAGAGGTTCAGCGCTTCGAACCCGATGGCACGCACGCCCCAATGATCGCCCGCGGCCCAAAGCCTGTCCCAAAGATCGAGCGCCTTGGCCTTTGGCACCCAAAGCTCATAGCCTAAATCGCCTGTAAAGCCGGTGCGCGAAATCCAGATATCGGGTTCCACTTCGCGCCAATCGAAGGGTTTCATGTTCTGCGCCGCAGCAAAGCCCGCATCTTGCAGCAATGACCACGATGTCGGGCCTTGCAGGGACAGGCCTGCGATTGCATCGCTTTCATCCAAGACCTGCGCATCGAAACCCCAAGCCGTGTCCAAAAGCCAAGTCAGCATCGGTTCCTGACAACACAGGCGAAAATCCGTGGCGCTGAACCGGAACAGGGTGCCATCGTCGATCAGCATCCCTTCCTCATCGCACCACATGACATAGCCGACGCGACCATCTGCAATCTTGGTCACATCGCGGGTCACGAGCCGGTTCATCACCGCCGCGGCATCCGGCCCCGTCACCCTATACTTGTGCATCGGCGAGATATCAAAAAGCGTGGTCTGATTGCGGATCGCGAAATACTCGAACTCGACCGTGTCCAGAACCAAAGGCGAGATGAACCCGGCCCAGCCGGTCCATGATTTGGCTCGGCTCAGCGGTTCCAGACGCGCATGGAACGGTGTCTCGATCAGACCCATGGGCACATGATTGACTTTGACCATCACCGCAGCACCCCGTCCTTGATCACTTGCATCGCGGCGTTGCGGCCAGCGGCCCCCATCACGTCCCCCCCCGGATGCGCAGAAGCCCCGCAAAGATAAAGCCCCCCGACACCAAAGGCATAGCGGGCCATCAGATTGGCGGGCCGCACCGTCAAAATCTGGTCGATCCCCATTTCCGCATGGTGCCAATGCCCGCCCGGTGCGCCGGTCATGGTCTCGATATCCGCAGGCGAGAGTACCTGAGAATGGGTGATCAGTTCACCAATCCCCGGCGCATAGGCTTCGAGCGTTTGCACCACGCGGTCCAGCAGGTCTGCGCGGGCAGCGTCGGTCCAGCCACCCTCCAAACCATGCGGGACGTAACTGACAATGGCCGAAAGGATATGGGTGCCATCGGGTGCAAGCGTCGTGTCTGTCAACGTCGGGATGACAGCCTCGATCAACGGGGACTTTGAGATGCCGCCATATTTTGCGGGGTTAAAGGCGCGTTCGACCGCGACCGCCGAAGGTGCGACCAGCAAGCGGCCCGCTGTTTGTTCACGCGTGAGCCCCGTAAAGGCTGGCAGATTGCGCAGGACCAGATTGACCTTTGCCGTGGTCCCCTTGTTACGCAGATGCCGCATACGGCGTGTCGCCTCGACATCGAAATGGGCGATGCCGGCGATCTGCATGGTCTGCATTGCCCCCGCACTCGACAGCACGGCATCGGCGTGGATCGTCGTCCCGTCCGAAAGCAGCACGCCTTGCACCCTGTCGTTGGCGATCACCAGCGATGCAATATCCACGTCTGTGCGGATCTGCACGCCCTGCTTGGTCGCTGCATCGGCAAAGGCTGCGGCAACCGCACCCATCCCGCCAATGGGCAATGTCACATCGCCGCCATTGCCCAAGCGGTACATCAACGAAAACACGGTTCCGGGCGACCGTGGCCCGGCATAGGCCCCACGCACCGCATCAGCAGCCAAGGCCCCCGCCAAAGGCCCGTCCGATAGTTCATCCAAAATCAGATCATAGGCATTCGACAGGATCACACGCAGAAACTCGCGCATTTCCACCTTGCCCAACCGCTTCAGCCCGAGCCCCAGTTTGCCCAGCGCCATCATCTCTTGCAGGGTCTTGGCATTCAGCATCCCGCCCGCCAATGCAGGTGGTGCGCCTTCGGCCAACTGCCCCAAAAGGGCTGCGAACGTCTTGAGCCGCTGATAGAGAGCCGCATAGGCCGCCGCATCGGGATGCGCGTCACCATTGGCGTATTGGGCCGTCTTGCCTTGGATCACGACATGCTGTTGCGCGGGGCAAAGCGCTACCGTCGGCAAGGCGCGGCTGGCAATCTTCAGCCCCAGGCTTTTGGCCACGCCCGGATTCAGGTTGTAAAGCAAATGCGCCATTTCAGGAAGGGTGGCACCCCCCAGATCAGCGGATCTGGACATGCCCCCAATCCGGTCTGCACGCTCTAGCACACAGACAGATTTGCCCTGTTGCGCAAGGGTCGCGGCGGCGGTCAACCCGTTGTGTCCTGCGCCAATCACAACGGCATCAAAGCGGTTATCGGTCATCTGCCCCCCTTTATGCCGCAAAGTCGGGCATGGATTTGCCCTTGCCGATATTGCGCAGGATTTCCCGTGCGGCGTTGGCACCGGGTGCGGCCATCACGCCACCACCGGGGTGCGCCGAAGAGCCCACGATATACATGCCCCGAATAGGGGTGTCATATTGGGCGTAACCCGGCACCGGACGGTTAAAGAGAAGCTGGTCAAAGGTCAGTTCGCCTTGGAAAATATTGCCTTCGGTCAGACCCACCTCGCGTTCGATGTCCCAAGGGGTGCGCACCTCTGCGTGGACCACCCGCTCGCGAATGTCCGGACAGGCCACTGCAATCTTGTCCAGCACACAATCCGCCATCGCCTTACGCGTGGCATCATTCCAGTTTTCGCCGCTGCGCACGCCATCAACCTCAAGGTCGTAGGGCGCGTATTGCACAAAGACCGTCATCATATGTTTGCCGGGTGGCGCCATTGTCGGATCGATCTGGCTGGGGATCAGCATATCGAAATAGGGGTCCTGCGACCAACGCCCGTCTTTCCAGTCGTCATAGGCACGCTCCAACTCGTTCAATGTCGTGGAACAATGCATGTCGCCGCGCAGGAAGGTGGCCCCCTTGGGGGCTGCGGGGAAAGATGGCAGCCGGTCCAGCGCGATATTCAGTTTGGCCGACGATCCTCTGATCTTGAAGCGCTCGACAGCTTTGGTGAAGGCGCTTGGCAAGGCCGCGCGGTCTGTATGCTGCAAGAAGGTGCGTTTGACGTCCATGTTCGAGGCGACAATCGGCGCATGGTATTCATCGCCGTTCTCAAGCGCGACCCCTGTGACTTTGCCATTGCGCACAAGGAACTGGTCAACGCCCGCGCCTTTGATGATCTCGCCACCGGCCTCTTCGAATGCCGCGCCCAAAGCGTTGGAAATGGCCCCCATGCCGCCACGGGCAAAGCCCCAAGCACCAATCGCCCCGTCAACATCGCCCATATAGTGGTGCAGCAAGACATAAGCGGTGCCGGGGGAATAGACGCCCAAGCCTGTCCCGATGATCCCTGCACCCGCGATATGGGCTTTGACCAGATCGCTTTCGAAGTATGAATCGAGAAAATCACCGATCGACATTGTCCAGAAACGCAGGGTCTCGCCCAGTTCTTTCGCGCCAAGGCCGTGGGCCTGTTTGACCAGAAACAGCAGTTCGGACAAATCGCGCGGCCGCAGCGAGGTTGGATCAGGCGCATTGCGCAGCAGGAACGGCCGGATAAAACGGCACTGGCGGATCACGGCCTGACTGAAGCGGTCATAGGCATCGGCATCGCGCGGGCTATGGCGCGCCAACTCGCGCCGCAACGCATCGTGATCGGACATATAGGCGAAATAATCCCCCTCGGGGGTAAAGGTCGCACCGCCCTCGTAAGGAATGACCTGCAAGCCAAAGCGCGGCAGCTCCAGATCCCGCACGATCTCGCGTCGCAACAGCGAACAGACGTAGGAACAGTTCGAATACGTCCAGCCATCAATCAGTGAACGGCTGACCGCGGCCCCGCCGATCCAGTCGTTCTTTTCAACCACCAGCGTCTTGAGCCCAGCCTTGGCCAGATAGCAGGCCGTCGTCAGCCCATTGTGTCCAGCGCCCGCGACAATCGCGTCATATGTATCGTGCTTTGCCACGCTTTGCCCTCTTGTGTTCTTGCCAGCCTAACGCGCAGGCAAATGGGGGTAAAGTTTTTTGAGCGCTCAAACAAATAAATTGCGGCTGACACATGCGGGCGATTGTGGGACAAGGGGCCAGACACTGGAAAAGAGCCAATCGCGTGACGACTGACCTATCGACGCAACGCCCGCGCAAAGAGCGCAAGGAAAACGCCGACAAGCGCCGTGCGCAGCTTTTGGACGCGACGCGCCGGTCGATTGTGTCCAAAGGCTTGGCCAAGACCACGCTGGCCACAGTCGCTGCCGAGGCAGGACTGTCCCAAGGTGTCGCCGTCTTTTACTTCAAATCAAAGACCGGGCTGCTGACCGAAACCTTGCGCGATCATTACCAGAAATACGACCAGAACTGGAAGCAGATGCTTGCCGCTGCGGGTGACGATCCGCTTGAGCAGGTGATGGCCATGATCCGCGCCGACTTTGCGCCCGCTGTCTGCGGCCCAGAAAGCCTTGCCCTGTGGTTCGCCTTCTGGGGCGAGGAAAAATACACGCCGCAATATGCCGCCCTTTCGACCGAATTCGATATCGCGCATCGGGACGCCATGCGGGCGATCTGTGCAAGACTTCTGGCCGCTGCCCCCGCGTCTGCCGGTATCGAAGTCTCTGACTGGATCGAAAACGTCACCGATGGCTACTGGCAAAAGCTGCACCTGTTTCCCGACACAACTACGCCGGATCTGGCTGTCGCCGCGACATTCCGGCTGCTGGCGCGCCTGCTGCCGGAATATGCGGATCGGATTCTGGTCGACTGAGGGTCGCCTATAGGCTTTGCCGCGCAGTTTTGCGGCCTGATGTCTTGCCGGCCAATGCCGCGACACATGGCAGACCCGCAGAGGATCACCGCCTGTTGCCCCGGGTTCTCTATCCTTGGCTGCATCGCCATCTACGGCGCCATGACCGTGATCGCGCCACAGACACCCCCAAAGGCAGCCTCCTCAATCTGGCGTGCCGGTGCCGTCATCCGACCATTTGGCCGCAAGGTGGGACCCGTCGCAGAAGGGCTTGTTCTTGGACAGCCCGCAACGGCAAAGCGAACATGTCGGAGTGACCAAGGAACAAGGTAGCGGGCCAGCCTGCGCGCAAGAAGCCAAAGACAGCACAAAGGCACATTTGCTTGAAAGCCAAAAGCTCTGAGCAGCCGTCATGCCGGCGATCGGCTCCCTGCAATCAGCTCGCTTCGCGCTCTGCCCAGCCTGCGAAAATCCGTTCCAGAATGATCACCGCATAGTACAAAAGAATACCCAGAAACGCCAATGCGATCAGAACCGCGAACATCAGCGGATAGTCCCCGTTTGTCTCGCCTGACTTGAACAAGGCCCCCAAACCGCGCCCGTGCGGGCTGATGATTTCCACAAGGTTTGTGCCGATAAACGCCAAAGTCGCCGAGACTTTGAGCGCGCCAAAGAATTCGGGCAATGTCTTGGGCAATGCGATCTTGCGGAAGATCGTCAGCCGCGACGCGCCCAATGCGCGCAGGATATCGCGGTATTCGGGTTCGAGCGTCGACAGCCCGATGCCCACCGAAACCGCGATCGGAAAGAACGAGATCATGAAGGCCATGAGGATCGTGTTGAAATCATGCTGGCCGATAAAGATCAGCGAAATCACAGGCACCAGCGTGGCCTTGGGAATTGCGTTAAAGCCCACCAGAAGCGGGTAAAGCGCATCGCGTGCGATCTTGGAAAAACCGATGATCATGCCGATCGCAGTTCCAAACACGACCGCCAAAAGCAGACCGGCAACGGTGCGCCACAGGGTTTGCCAGCCCATTGTCAGGAAGAGTTCCTTGTACCTCCAAAACGCTGGCGGCAAATCAGAAGGCGAGGCCATTTTGTAGTTCGGCCAGTCATTGACCCAGACCAAAAGTTCCCACAGTCCAAGAAAGGCGACAATCGCCAAGACGGGTACAGCAATCTTCCGCAGCATCAGTGTTCCTCTGGATTGCGGCCCTGCGCAATCTTGATTTGGTCGCGCAGGATATGCAGCATCTCGGCCGCCTTTGGCGTATAAAGAGAATCCAATGTCCGATCCTCGGGCAGATCGACATCCATGACATACTGGGTGCGGGCAGGTCTGCCAGACAGAACAATGACCTGATCGCCCAAGAACACGCTTTCACGCAGATCATGGGTGATCAGCACTGCCGTAAAGGGTTCAGCACGGCGCAGATCGCGCATCGTTTGCCACAGGTCTTCGCGGGTAAACGCATCAAGCGCGCCAAAAGGCTCATCCATGATCAGCACGTCCGGCTTGTGGACAATGGATCGGCACAGCGACGCACGCTGGCGCATGCCACCCGACAATTCGGAGGGTCGCTTGTTCTCGAAACCCGTCAGCCCAACCATGTCGAGCAATTCCATCGCGCGTGCAATGCGATCTGCCCGCGACATACCGGTCGCGACAATTTCCAGTGGCAGGATCACATTGTCGAGGATCGTCCGCCACTCCAGAAGAACCGGGTTCTGAAACGCCATGCCCACCGTCTTGCGCGGCCCTTTGACCCTTTCGCCATGCAGCCAGACCTCGCCCTCGTCGGGTTTCATCAGGCCCGCAACCAGCCGGGTCAGTGTGGACTTGCCACACCCCGAAGGCCCGACGACCGCGGCAAAGGTGCCTTCGGGCACGGCGACATCAAGACCGTCCAGAACCGGCAATGGGCCGGATGCGGTGTGATAAGCGTGCTTGACGCCCTTTATTTCAATGAGATTTTCGATGGACCCTGCCCCTTTAAAAGCAGGCCGTCACACAAGATGGTGACGGCCTACATTTTTTCTTATTCCAGCATCAAGCTGCCGTCTGTCGGCAGAAAGCTTGCATCAAAATACAGCGATGCATCAGGCGTTGTCTGGAAGTCGTAAACAGACTTGGTCTGCTCGATCGCGCTCAACATGCGGTCTGCGTCAATGGACCCCATGCCGTTCGCCTTAACGAAATCGGTAAGAACATTGGCATCAATCGACATCTGCAAACGCTCCGTTTCAAGTGCGGCATCTGCTGCGGGGTTACGCTGGATCAAGGCAGCAATTGCGGCATCAGGTGTAGCAATCGCATCTTTCCAGCCCTTGCCGACCGCTCTGAGGAACCCTGTCACGAGTTCAGGATTGGCCGCCGCAAAGTCCGTATTCACGATGATCGCATTGCCATAAAGGTCAACGCCATAATCGGCCATCAACAGAACCGAGATGTCATCGGCCGGCACGCCAAGACGCTTGAGGTTCAGCGTCGAGGAGAAGGAAAAGCCAGTGATGGCCGCAACCTGTCCTTCGGCCAACATCGGTTCGCGTGTTGGAAAGCCGACAGGCTCGACCGTGATCGCGCTGACATCAATGCCAGTTTCGGCAGCAAAGATCGGGAACTGTGCCCATGCGCCATCCGGCGGCGGCGCACCCAGCACTTTGCCTTCCAGATCAGCCGGTGCTTCAACGCCCAGCGACTTGCGACCAACGACCGCAAAAGGTGGCTTATCATAGACCATCATGACCGCGGTGACCGGTGCGCCGGGGTTCTGGTCCAGAAAGCGCATCAAGGAGTTGATATCGGCAAAACCGATCGGAAATGCCCCTGTTGCCACCTTCGGGATCGCGTCCAGAGAACCAGCGCCTTCACTGATCGTGACGGTCAGACCTTCTTCGGCAAAATATCCCGCATCGAGTGCATGAAAATATGGCGCAGAAGGTCCCTCGAACTTCCAGTCCAATGCAAAGGGCATGTCGGTTTGTGCAAATGCGGGCGTCGTCAGAAGCGTGGCGGCGGCCGCAAGAACGATCTTGTGGAGTGTCATTTTGGGATCCCTGTTTTTCTAAAACCTCAGAGACATTCGCAAATGGCACCAAGGGTGGACAGCACACAAAAAAGGCAATGCGGCAAATCACGGGTTGAAGAAGACTGCTGCCTAATTGTTAGGCTATAAATCCAACTATGCAAAATATTTTTGCTACTCTCGCATGAATGGCGTCAAAATACGCTATAACCAGCAACAACCAGCAGATGAATGCCCGCCGTGAACGCGGTTCTAGAATCCCGTTCTGACGGCATTTTCGTCGCATTCAGCACGAAAGACTATCCTCGTGACTGCCACCCCGGATGTCCTTGCGTTGAGACCCCACCGGCATGTCCCAATGGCAGGCGAAAAGCCCCTTTACCAAATCCAGAACGGCGCTGATTTTCCGGCCATCTGCTCCATCAATGGTGCCCGCGGCCGGACTCGAACCGGCACGGCCTTGCGGCCAAGAGATTTTAAGTCTCCGATGTCTACCATTCCACCACGCGGGCACGGTTTCATTCCTACGCATCGCAGGCAGGGTCGGCAAGACGTGATCAGAGATCGGTCTCGATTGGCTCTTGCAGCAAGGACCGTTCTTGCAGCCAAGGGTTCATTTCTACAGCCGCACGCAGGGTCACTTGCGCCTCTTCGTTGCGCCCCAGGCCCATCAAAGTCAGCGCTTTTCCGGAAAGCGCCGCGATGTGGTTCGGCGTAATTTCAAGTGCACGGTCCAGATCGGCCAAAGCCGATTCATAATCCTGCCCAAGGAAGCTCGCAAATGCACGTTGATTGTACCCTTCGGCATAATCCGGGCAGTATTCCACCAGACGGGTCAGCACATTGCGCGCGCCCAGAAAATCGTAGTTGGACCGGCGCTGCATCCCCTCATCCAGCAAAGCTTGCGCCGTCGCATCAGGGGCATCTGTCCAAAGCGACCACAGTTCCTGGGTCAAGACACGCGCATCCCCTTCACCACGCGCTTCACCCAAAGCCGTGACGATTTCGTCAAACCGCGCGCTGTGGTCCGTCACAGGCGGACAGACCTGAGCAAGCGCGGGCGCTGCGGAAAAACAAAGGGCGATCATCCATCTCATGCCCTAAATATTTGCGGCAGTTGCGCAATCGGTCAAGTCACGACATGCCCGCAGGCGATAAAGGCGCAAGTCCTTCCTCTTTCACAGCCTGCATCGCGACATAGGTCGACGTATTGGATACATGCGGCAGGGTCGATATTTTTTCTGCCAAAACAGCGCGGTAGCCAGTCATCCCAGCCGTGCGCACCTTCAAGAGGTAATCAAACGCACCTGCGATCAAATGACACTGCTCGATTTCCGGCACACGAATCACAGCGGCATTGAAAGCGGCCAAGGCGGCTTCGCGGGTGTCAGACAGTTTGACTTCGACAAAGGCGATATGATCGCGGCCTAACCGGATCGGATCATAAAGCGCGCGGTACCCCCGGATCACACCGCTGTCCTCAAGCCGCTTCAGCCGTGCTTGTGTCGGTGATTTCGACAATCCGATCCGGCGCGCCAGTTCGGTCACGCTGATCCGTCCTTCCACAGTCAGGATATCGAGAATCTTGCGATCAAACGGATCAAGGTCAGAAGACTTTTCGCCCATAAAAATGCCCTTCAATAAGTCCAAAACACGTCATGTGACCTATACTGCAGTCCATTCGACTAATCAAACCGCGCTATGATGGGGCAAACCTGACAGGAGCCCGCCATGCCGCGCGATCACACCACCGATATCCGCCACCAGATTGATCTGGCCATGTATCAAGACGAAGCCGCAGCACTTCACAAACTGGTCGCTACAGCAAACCTTGCGGACACCGACCGCACGCGGATCAGTGTCAAGGCGGCTGAACTTGTCGCGCAGATCAGAAACAGTTCCGAACCGGGGCTGATGGAGGTCTTTCTGGCCGAATATGGCCTTTCCACCGACGAAGGCATCGCGCTCATGTGTCTGGCCGAAGCGCTTTTGCGTGTGCCGGATGCGGAAACAATGGATGACCTGATCGAAGACAAGATAGCGCCCTCTGATTGGGGCAAGCATCTGGGGCATTCGGCCTCCTCTCTCGTGAATGCCTCCACCTGGGCGCTGATGCTGACAGGGCGCGTGCTGGACGATGAAAAACCGGGCCTGACACGCCATTTGCGCAGTGCTGTCAAACGGCTGGGCGAGCCTGTGATCCGCACCGCCGTGGCGCGGGCCATGCGCGAAATGGGCCGTCAATTCGTGCTGGGCGAAGACATCGCCAAAGCGATGAAACGGGCCGAGGGGATGCAGGCCAAGGGCTTTACCTACAGCTATGACATGCTGGGCGAAGCCGCCCGCACAGAGGCCGATGCGCGCGGCTATCACCTCGCCTATTCGCGCGCGATCAGTGCCATTGCGGGGCATTGCACCCGCAATAGCGTGGCCGAGAACCCGGGCATCTCGGTCAAGCTCTCTGCGCTGCATCCCCGCTACGAGGTCGCACAAGAGGCCCGCGTCATGGAAGAACTGGTGCCGCGCGTGCGCGCTCTTGCCTTGCTCGCGAAGTCAGCAGGCATGGGCTTCAACATCGACGCGGAAGAGGCCGACAGGCTGTCGCTCTCGCTTGATGTGATCAGCGCGGTGCTTGCCGAACCCGCGCTCTCGGGCTGGGACGGTTTTGGTGTCGTCGTGCAGGCCTACGGGCAACGCGCACCGCTGGTGATTGATTATCTGGACGATCTTGCGACGCGGCTGGACCGCAAAATCATGGTCCGCTTGGTCAAAGGCGCCTATTGGGACGCCGAGATCAAGCGCGCGCAGGTCCAGGGCATAGATGGGTTTCCGGTCTTCACCGCCAAACACCACACCGATATCAGCTATATCAGCAATGCCCGCAAGCTGCTCGGGTTGACCGGCCGCATCTATCCGCAGTTTGCGACGCATAATGCCCATACGGTCGCCGCTATCCTCGACATGGCCCAGCAGATGGGGCGGGGTACGGATGATTTCGAGTTCCAGCGGCTGCATGGCATGGGTGAAACGCTGCACACGCTCGTGCTCAAGGCTGAGAACACGCGCTGCCGGATCTACGCGCCCGTTGGCGCCCACGAAGACCTGCTGGCCTATCTTGTGCGCCGGTTGCTCGAAAACGGGGCGAACTCCAGCTTCGTCAACCAGATCGTGGACGAAAACGTGCCCCCGGCAGTGGTCGCGGCCTGCCCGTTTGACAGCATCGGGCGGGCTCCGGACCTGCCCACCGGTCCAAACCTCTTTCAACCCGAACGCATCAACGCCAAAGGTTGGGACCTGACCCATGCGCCCACCCTGAACACAATCGCCAAAGCCCGCGATCCACATCAATCCGCGCAATTCGTGGGCCACCCCCTCACTTCTTCCGAGCCCAAATATCCCCGCCGGAGGCTCCAAGACCCGATCCCAATCACCAACCCGGCCAAGCCGGGCGATACAGTGGGTCAGGTCCAGATCGCCACGCCGGACGATATCGAAACGGCCTTGGCCAGTGCGCACCCTTGGACAGCCGAGGTCACGACACGCGCCGCAGCACTGAATGCCGCCGCCGATGCCTTTGAGACCCATGCCGCAGAGCTTTTTGCCATCCTCGCCCGCGAGGCAGGCAAAGGCCTGCCCGATGCGGTGGCAGAGTTGCGCGAAGCGGTTGATTTTCTGCGCTACTACGCCGCCCAAGCGCGCGCGGAACAAACGCCGTGCGGCGTCTGGACCTGCATCAGCCCGTGGAACTTTCCATTGGCGATCTTTACCGGGCAAATCGCGGCGGCACTCGCTGCAGGCAATGCAGTGCTGGCCAAACCGGCCGAGCAAACCCCGCTCATCGCGACCCGCGCCGTGGCCCTGCTGCATGCCGCAGGGGTACCTGACACCGCCCTGCAACTGCTCCCCGGTGGCGGCGATATCGGGGCGGCCCTCACAGGTGATGCGCGGATCAACGGCGTGGCCTTCACCGGCTCAACTGCCACTGCCCTGAAAATTCGCGCAAACATGGCCGCCCATTGCGCGCCCGGCACACCGCTGATCGCGGAAACCGGCGGCTTGAACGCGATGATCGTGGACAGTACCGCCCTGCCCGAACATGCAGTACGCGATATCATCAACGGGGCGTTCCGCTCTGCCGGACAGCGCTGCTCGGCCTTGCGTTGCCTTTATGTGCAGGAAGATATCGCAGACCCTCTGATCAAGATGCTCAAAGGGGCGATGGACGAATTGCGCGTCGGTGATCCGTGGTATCTGGCCACAGACCTGGGCCCCGTGATTGACGCCGCAGCGCATAAGACAATCGCCGACCACATCGCCTCAGCAGGGCAAGAAGGCCGGATCATCCACCAGATCAAAGCCCCCGACCAAGGGTATTTCATCGCACCCACTGCCATCCGCGTGAACGGGATCGCGGATATGACCAAGGAAATCTTCGGTCCCGTTCTGCATATCGCTACCTTCAAGTCGCATGAACTCGATGCGGTGATCGCAGCGATCAACGCCACCGGCTATGGCCTGACCTTCGGCCTGCATACGCGGATCGACGACCGCGTGCAGACCGTTGTGGAAAAGGTCAAAGCGGGCAACATCTATGTCAACCGCGACCAGATCGGCGCGATTGTGGGCAGCCAGCCCTTTGGTGGCGAAGGCCTGTCAGGAACAGGGCCAAAGGCGGGTGGGCCACATTATCTGCCACGCTTTGCGGCACACCCTGCACCTGTCGCCAACGGACATTGGGCCAATGCAGCGAACCTGAAAAGTCTTGCGCAAAGACTGGCCGCAGGCAGCACCGCGACCCTGCACGCCCCGACCGATCTGCCCGGTCCGACCGGCGAATCCAATCGTCATAGCCTGCACCCGCGCGGCCCGATCCTTTGCATGGGTCCCGGTGCCGCCGCGGCACAGGACCAAGCCACCGCCGTGCAAGCCTTGGGCGGGATCGCCGTGTCTGCAGAGGGTGACATCACACCGGACACGCTCGCCACTCTAGAGCCGCTCGCAGGGGTGATCTGGTGGGGGGACACGACAACCGGACGCGCGATTGAAACGGCACTGAGCCAGCGCAAAGGCCCGATTACAGCAGTGATCACAGGTCTGCCAGACGCAGCGCATGTGCTGCATGAACGCCATGTTTGCATCGACACCACAGCCGCAGGCGGGAATGCCGCACTCTTGGCAGAGGTTGGCGGCCCAGCTTTGACTTGACCAGTGCGATCACATCAGGGACGGTCGCGATATGTTACCCATTCGCGACCATAACCCGTCCCAGCGCACGCCCTATATCACGCTGATCCTGATCGCCCTGAACGTGGCGATCTTTCTGGCCGGGCTTGTCCTGTTTCAGGACCAGCGGGCGCTTTCGCAACTCTACTATAACTACGCCCTGTTGCCTGTGCGACTGTCCAACGGTGAAAATTACACCGCCTTGGTGACTTCGATTTTCCTGCACGGCGGCATTATGCATCTTGCAGGTAACATGCTGTTTTTATGGATTTTCGGGGACAATCTCGAAGACGAGATGGGCCATATTCCGTTCCTGATCTTCTATCTGGCCTGCGGCATCGCTGCGAGCTTTGCGCAATATGTGACCGACCCTGGCTCAACGATCCCGACCGTCGGCGCATCTGGCGCGATTGCAGGGGTGATGGGCGGCTATCTGTTGCTTTTTCCCAAGGCGCGCGTGGATATTTTTATCTTCTTTATTGTCTTTTTCCGCATCCTGCCGATCCCGGCATGGATCATGCTGGGGCTGTGGTTCGCACTGCAGCTTTTCAACGGGCTGAGCGTCGACACCTCGATGGGTGGCGTCGCCTATTGGGCACATGCCGGCGGGTTTGTGATCGGTTTCGCGCTCACATTGCCGCTCTGGTTCAAGCTGGGAGGCACGCTTTTTTGGCGGCAGACACACGGCCATCCGCCGCATCCGGAAGCGACCTATGCGCGCAGTTCTGTTCCGATTGTCCGGCGTTAAGACTTGCGGATGACTTTGGCAAAAGTCTCGAATATCGGCTCGTTCGCACAGATCATCTGACCGCTGCCAAAGATGTCTTCCTCTGGGTTCAGCGCTTCGACGATCCCGCCAGCCTCGCGGACGATCACAAGTCCGGCGGCGATATCCCACGCGTGCAAACCACGCTCCCAATAGCCGTCATAGCGCCCTGCGGCAACATAGGCCAAATCCAAAGCGGCAGCCCCGAACCGACGCACACCTGCACAGGCGGGCAGCAGACGGGCCAGATCTTGCAGCGTTTCGGGTAAATCCATCCTGCCACCGAAAGGCAGGCCAGTGGCGAAAATACTCTCGATCATCTTGTGGCGGCTGGACACGCGCAAACGGCTTTCGTTCAGCCACGCGCCGCCGCCCTTTTCGGCATAGAACATCTCGTCCTTCACCGGATCATAGACAACGCCCGCCACGATCTGGCCTTTGTGCTCCAGCGCGATGGATACGGCCCAATGCGGCAGACCGTGCAGGAAGTTCGTGGTCCCATCCAGCGGATCAACGATCCAGCGCCGGGTGGGGTCCTCGCCCGCGATCTCTTTGCCTTCTTCGCCCATGAACCCGTAGGACGGGCGGGCGTGCATCAATTCTTCCTTGATCAATGCTTCGGCGGCCTTGTCGGCACGGCTGACAAAATCTCCCGGACCTTTGGTGCTGACTTGCAGGTTTTCGACCTCGCCAAAGTCCTTGAGCAACCCACGCCCCGCTTTACGGGCGGTTTTCATCATCACGTTCAGGTTTGCGCTGCCAGCCATCAGGTCCGTCCTTGGTTCGGGATCAAGCGCGGCGTATAGGCCCCAATGCCATGCGAGGCAAGGCCCTCAGGCGCGTTGCAGTTTCACCGCTTCCTGACGGGCCAAGCGGATCAGATGGGCCATGAACGGGCGGCTGGTATCTTCGGACCGCGTTGCCGCATAGAGCCTGCGGGTGATGCCCGCTTTGGTCAGCGGTTTGGTCACGTAATCAGAGCTGTAGCGGACTTGCCGCACCACCCAGTCGGGCAGGACCGCAACCCCGCGATTGGACGCCACCAGCAACAGGATCACGGCGGTCAACTCGACCTGACGCACCGCAGCAGGTTCAACCTTGGCAGGGGTCAAGAGCTGCGAGAAGATATCAAGCCGCGCGCGGTCAACGGGATAGGTGATCAGCGTCTCACCACGGAAATCCTCGGCTTCGATCACGTCTTTTTGGGCCAAGGGATGCGAGGCAGAGGCCACAAATACAGGTTCATAGTCGAAGAGTGGCGTAAAATCGGTTTCGGGCAGGTCTTCGGGGTCGGATGAAACGACCAAATCGACCTCTTCCTTGCGCAGCGCTGGCAGCGCGTCAAAAGCCAGACCGGGACGGATATCGACATCGACCTCGGGCCATGCTTTGCGAAACTGCTCGAGCACCGGAAACAGCCATTCAAAACAGGCGTGACATTCAATCGCGATATGCAAACGACCGGAACTGCCCGCAATCAGCCCAGAGAACTCTTCCTCCAAGGCCGCGACCTGCGGCAGGATTTTCTCGGCCGCCGCCAGCATCTTCATCCCTGCCGCCGATAGCTTGAGCGGCTTGGACCGGCGCACGAAGAGTTCGACTCCGGCCTGATCCTCGATCCCCTTGATCTGATGGGACAAGGCTGACTGCGTGATATTCAACTGATCCGCCGCACGGGCCAACCCGCCGGTGTCATGGATCGCCTTGATTGTGCGCAGATGCCGGAACTCGATATGCATATGTGAGCGATCCTCATTACCTTAGTGAAGTTTATGAATTTGCCTCATCTCAATAGAGGTGAGAGAAGTGCAAATCAAGCAAGAGGTGCGCCATGTCTGTCCCGACCGTTTCTTTCGAATTCTTTCCGCCGAAATCCCTTGAAGGGTCTTTCCGGCTTTGGGACTGCGTCAACACATTGGCTCCGCTGGACCCAAGCTTTGTATCAGTCACCTATGGTGCTGGCGGCACGACCCGCAAACTGACACATGAAGCGGTGGCGACCATTCACAAAACCAGCGGCTTGAACGTGGCTGCACACCTCACTTGCGTCGACGCGACCAAGGCCGAAACGCTGGAGATCGCCCAAAGCTATGCCGATGCGGGGGTACGCGAGATCGTGGCCCTGCGCGGCGATGCCCCCAAAGGCGCAACCAAGTTCACAGCACACCCCGAAGGCTTTGCCAGTTCCGTCGATCTGATCGCAGCCTTGGCGGACACAGGTCATTTCAACATCCGTGTGGGCGCCTATCCTGAAAAGCACCCCGAAGCCGCTGATCAAACCGCCGATATCGCGTTCCTCAAGCGCAAGATTGACGCGGGCGCAACATCGGCCATCACGCAGTTTTTCTTCGAGGCTGATACTTTCTTCCGCTTCCGCGATGCCTGCGTCAAGGCGGGGATCGACGCGCCAATCATTCCGGGCATCCTGCCCATCGAAAACTGGGCCGGCACGCAGAAATTCGCGGCCCAATGTGGCACACATATTCCGCAGGTGATCGCGGATGCCTTCACCAATGCCACCCGCGACGGCACGACCGAACTGCTCGCCACGGCCATCGCGACAGAGCTGTGCGACGATCTGCTGGCGGGCGGCGTTGACCACCTGCATTTCTACACGCTGAACCGGCCTGAACTCAGCCGCGACATCTGTCATGCGCTGGGGATCACCCCAAAACTGCGGTTGCAAAACGTGGCCTAAATCGCCAGCTTCGGGGCAAACCATATCCGAGGCCCGATGTTTACTGCCACGTCCCCCGACCAGATGCCTGATCTGGACACCATGCTGTCCATGTCAGGGCTGGAATTCATGCAAGCGATGCGCGATGGCCAGGTCTCGCGCCCGCCGATCTCGGCCTTTATGAATTATGCGCTGGAAAGCGTGGAAGCGGGTAAAGTCGTCTTTCGCGGCACGCCTGCTTTCGAACATACCAATCCCGCTGGCGGTGTGCATGGTGGCTGGTACGGCACCTTGCTGGATAGCTGCATGTCCTGCGCGGTCATGACGATGACGCCCAAAGGATCGGTCTATACCACGCTGGAATACAAGGTGAACCTGACCGGTGCGATCCCCGTGGGTGCTGCTATTCTGGCGACAGGCATCATTGACCACGCTGGCCGTTCGACCGGCGTCGCACATGGCGAGATCAGGGATGCGAACAGTGGCAAGCTTTATGCAACAGGGTCAGCCACTTGCCTGATTATGAAACTGCGGTAGGGGCGATCTGTCGGGCATCTGCCCCTGCACACTCTCGTGGAGCCGCTCCGATCTGTCCCGCCCGATGATCCGGCGACGCCGTGACAGGAAAATCTTGGCCCAACCGTGCCAGTTTCCAAGCGACGGGGCCGCGACATCCTGTGCGAACCGTCCGCGCCAGCCCTCCGGCAGGGGCACGCCGCAATCTGACAGACGGTCCAGCATCCAGACCAGCGGGATATTCGCAAGCGGGCGCGCGGCGGGGCTTTCCCAGACCTGACCGCCCACATCCGCATGATTGCCACGAAACCAGACTTGTTCCATATGCCCCGGCCACCCCTCGGGACAGTCCCACATCACTGGCGCATAGGCCTCGCGGCGTTCGTCCAGCGCCAATGCGTGAAAACCGTGGCGGATGTGCGGCCCGAGCCTGTGGTTGTGGAAATCATGGGTCGCCTGCGCCCAGCGCCAGATGATGGGTAACCGCAAACCAAGCGCCTTGACGGTGTCCCAAACTGCCACCGCCTCGACCGCGACCTCCGCGTGGCAATAGATCCTGCGAAAATCATCCGCATAGATGCTCCGCGCGCCTGTGCGGTAGTGGCGGTAGGCTTGACGCACAGCGCGCACAGTCGCGCAATCATGCTTCACCAAACCCACCATATCAATGACACCCGCCAGCGACCGCACGGCATAAGCGCCGCGGGAATAGCCCACCAGCACGATCTGGTCGCCGGGCCGATACCGCGAGGCGACGACACCATAAGCCCTTTCGATCTGCCGGTTGATCCCCTTGCCGGTCATGACCCCCCAAGTGCCACGCCAATCGCGCCACTGGATACCGGCCTCATAGTAGACGGTCAGGTTTGCGGTGCGGCTCACCTCTTTGAGCAGCTTGAAGGTCAGTCCCGCGTTGGTCTCGTGCCCCGGCTCGAGCGATGACATCGTTCCGTCAAGGATAACCACATGGGTCGCCGGCCCCCGGAGACGGACCCCGCCTTCTTCGGTCCGGGCGCGTCTGCCGAATAGTCCAAAGAACCAATCACGCAGCTGCACTGTCACCCTTTGCTTTCTGGATCGTCTGCCAGATGCGGTGCGGCGTGAACGGCATTTCAACCTCGCGCACCCCGATATCCCAAAGCGCGTCTATGACCGCATTGCTGACAGCGGCCAGTGCGCCCACGGTCCCTGCCTCGCCACAGCCTTTCATCCCCATGGGATTGTAAAGCGACGGCGTGCACTCAGTTGAAAACCCGATCATGGGGATATCATCGGCGCGTGGCATCCCGTAGTCCATGAAACTTGCCGTGAGCAACTGGCCGTCTTCATCGAAGACAACCCGTTCGGTCAAAGCCTGCCCGATCCCTTGGGCAACACCGCCATGAACCTGCCCTTCTGCCAGCATCGGGTTGATCAGATTACCGAAGTCATCCACCACCGTGTAGCGGTCGACGGTCACGACGCCCGTGTCAGGATCAATCTCGACCTCGGTCACATGGGCACCGTTGGGAAAGCTGCGATTGTCCAGCGTGATCCTTGCGGACTGGCGCAGCAAATCTTCGCGCCCTGCGCTGCGCGCCATATCAGCCACCTCGAGCATCGTGGGCGTCAGGTTCGATCCCGCGATCCGGAAGCGTTCATCATCAAAGCTGACAGCGGCCGCATCGACGCCTTCGGCGTCCGCCAAGAAGGCCGTGAAAGCCTCCAAAATCACATCCACAGCCGCCAGTGTCGCGGTGTTCTGCACCGTGACAGAGCGCGACCCGCCGGTCCCGCCGCCCATCGCGATCCGGTCACTGTCGCCTTGCACGACCTCGATCTTGGCCGCAGGGATCCCGGTCTGGTCTGACAGGAATTGGGCATAGACCGTCTCGTGGCCCTGCCCGTTCGATTGGGTGCCGACATAGATCACTGCGCCATCTTCGACGAATTCGACCGTCGTGGTCTCGGACGGATTGCCCAGAATACTTTCGATGTAATAGCACAGGCCCTGCCCGCGCAGCTTGCCCGCAGCCTTTGACGCAGCCTTGCGCGCGGCAAAGCCATCGCGGTCGGCCTCGCGTGCTGCACTGGCCAGAACCATCGCGAAATCACCGACGTCATAGGTCACGCCGCTGACGGTGGTATAGGGAAACTGCGCTGGCGTGATAAAGTTCTTCTGGCGCAAGGCCCATCCATCGACACCCAGCTTGCGCGCGGCCTCATCCATGACACGTTCCAGAATAAAAATCGCCTCTGGTCGTCCCGCACCGCGATAGGCGTCTACGGGCGTGGTATTGGTATAAATCCCGCGGGTGCGCATATAAGCGGTCTGCACATCGTAAGTGCCCATCAGGACTTTGGCGAAAAGCTCTGTCTGGATGGCCTGCGCGAACTGCGAATTATAGGCGCCCATGTTTGCAATGGTGTCGAGATGGTATGCGGTGATCCGGTAATCTTCATCAAATGCCAGCGTCGCCGTCGTTGTCAGATCACGGCCCGCATTGTCCGATAACATCGCCTCTGTCCGTTCGGACATCCAGCGCACCGGACGGCCCAAGACGCGGGCGGCATGGGCCGCACAGAAGGGCTCTGGATAGCGCATGCCTTTCATGCCGAATCCACCGCCCACATCGGGTGTGGTGACGCGTACATCGTCTTTGCCAAGACCGAAATGATACATCAGATCGGCCTTGGGAATCCAGACGCCCTGCCCGTTGAAGGCCAGATGCAAACGGCCGTCGACAACCTCTGCGTAGCAGCCGCGCGGTTCCATCGAGTTCACGATCACCCGGTTATCAAACACCTCGACTGATACAACATGGGCCGCCGCGTCAATCGCAGCCTGTGTGGCCGCCTCGTCGCCCATGCCCCAGTCAAAGGCAAGGTTCCGGGGGGCTTCGGGGTGGATGGCATCGCCGCCAACATCCAACGCCATATGCACAGGCAGATCGTCGATCTCGAGCGCAATCATCTCTGCCGCGTCTTTGGCCGCGACAATACTATCGGCCACGATCATCGCGACAGCCTCGCCCACATGGCGGACACGACCATGCGCCAGCATCGGGCGCTCGGGTGCGGCACCTTGCGATCCGTCACGATTCTTGACCGTGTTTCCGGTCAGGCCCAGCTTCACGCCCGCCGCAACCAGATCATCGGCCGTGACAATCAGATGCACGCCCGGCATATCGCGGGCATCGTCGAGATCGAGTGCTGTGATCTCGCCGTGGGCAACAGTGGCCCGCAGGAAGTAGGCATAAAGTGCGCCCTCGGGGGCGATGTCATCCACATAACGGCCATGGCCTGTCAGGAACCGGACGTCCTCAACACGGGTGACTGACTGGCTCTTGCCGAATTTTTCCATGACATCCTCTTTCGCTTTGCATCGCAGACACTAGCGGTGCAGGGTCCCATGTCCAGCGCCAACGCCAGATCAATCGCGGGTTTGGTCGGTGACAAGCGCGACATGTCGCAAATAATCCCAAAGCTTCGCATTATCTCATAGGAGGTTCCGATGCTGCCATCCCTTGTCTTGCAAAACGGACAACTCGATCCGCTGTTGCAGCGGCAATACTGGGACGATGGCTATCTGTTCCCATTGCCCGGCCTCAGCCGCGAAGAGGCGCTGACCTATCGGGCCGAGATTGAAGCGATCGAAGAAGAATGGCTGGATAACGGCCTGCCGCTGCCGCTTAATACCTACAAACGGATCAACGCCCATCTGGTGATGCCAATGGTGGCCCAGATCGCGATGCACCCTGCCATTCTTGATGTGGTCGAAGGTATCCTTGGTCCCGACATCATGGTCTTTTCAGGCGAGTTCTTTATCAAGGAACCGCGCACAAGGCAGATCGTGTCGATGCACCAAGACCTGACCTATTGGGGCTTGGGAGCAATCGACGGGCTGGTCACGGCGTGGATTCCGCTATCTCCCGCGACACCTGCATCAGGCTGCATGGATTTCGTCCGTGCCAGCCACAAGAACGCTATTCTGCCGCACGAGGATACATTTGACGCCAACAACCTGCTGAGCCGCGGGCAAGAGGTGAAAGTCGATGTCCCTGACGACCAGAAAACCACGATCGAAATCCATCCCGGACAGATGAGCCTGCATCACGGGCTGACCATCCACGGGTCTGGCCCGAACACCAGCGATGACCGGCGGATCGCCTGCGTGATCCGTTATATCCGGCCCGACATGAAGCAACAGGTGGGCGACAAGGACTATGCGATGCTGGCGCGCGGCGAGGACCGGCATGGCAATTTCATCCATGTCCCGCCGCCAAGCACGAATTTTGCACCCGAAGCGATGGCGCTTTACGAAGAAATCCGCATCGCGCAGTCTAAGGTGATGATGAGGGGCGCCACCGGCAAAACGGAGATGTACACATAATGGAACGGGTTAAATTCACCGCAATGAAAGACGGCGACAAGGAAGACTATGATTTCCTGACCGAACACGAGGTGGAATATACCAAAGGTACAGCCGCGCGCCTGCTCAAGGCGATGGTGGCTCTGGATGAGGGCTTGTCAGGCTATCAGATCACGCGGCTGGGCCATTCGTTGCAATCGGCCACCCGCGCCGAACGGGACGGGGCGGATACGGATTGGATCGTTGCGGCCCTACTGCATGATATCGGGGATATCTACGCGCCCTATAACCACGACGAATATGCGGCGGCGATCCTGCGGCCTTTCGTGCGCGAACAGGTGGCATGGGTTGTGGAAAAGCATGGCGATTTCCAGTTACTTTATTACGGCACCCATGTCGGGGCCGATCCGCACAAGCGCGAGACCTATCGCGACAGCCCCTATTTTGACGATTGCGCCACCTTTTGCGAACGCTGGGACCAAAGCTCTTTCGATCCGGCCTATGATACGCTGCCACTTTCCCATTTTGCGGCACGGGTGGAAGAGGTCTTTGCCCGCAAACCCTATGATCCGGATGTGATCCAATCGGGGCATCGCGCACCACTTTTCAACAGCTAAGGTGGGTTTAAACCCACCTTACCCTTCCCCTTGACCGCGCGCCGCGTTATTTGCCCTGCTAACACAGCAAGGACCTTTGACGATGCCGATGGAAAAGACATTTGACGCCGCGACCGCAGAGCCCCGCATCTATCAGATGTGGGAAGAGGCTGACGCATTCAAAGCAGGTGCCAACGCCAGCCGCGACGAAACCTTCTGCATCATGCTCCCGCCCCCAAATGTCACGGGGTCATTGCACGTCGGTCACGCCTTTAACCACACGATCATGGATATGCTGACCCGCTGGAAGCGGATGCAGGGCTATGACACGCTCTGGCAACCGGGGCTGGACCATGCGGGGATCGCTACGCAGTTGATGGTCGAAAAAGACCTTGCTGCCACGCAGCAGCCCAAACGGGTTGATATGGGCCGCGAAAAATTCCTTGAGAAAGTCTGGGAATGGAAAGCCGCCAAAGGGGGCACCATCGAACAGCAAGCCCGCCGTCTGGGCGACAGCATGGACTGGTCCCGGTCCGCCTTTACCATGTCGGGGGCCGAAAGCGCGCCCGCCACCGAAAAGCCCGGCAATTTCCACGACGCCGTGATCCGCGTTTTCGTAGATATGTACAACAAGGGCCTGATCTATCGCGGCAAGCGTCTGGTCAACTGGGACCCGCA
>NZ_JANQTS010000065.1 GCF_030731595.1 Yoonia sp. | reverse complement strand
GACGATGATGACGACGACGATGATGACGACGACGATGATGACTAAAGCGATCAGGCCTCTTTGAGCCTAGGGAGACATCATCTTTGACAGGCCGATGGACCGTCTTGGCGATCGTTGTGGTGCAAATGCTCTGCGCCATTTTTTTCGTGTCGCAAATTCTGGGGTCCGTCTTGGGCGTCGCGCCTATCGCATGGCAGCTGAGCGAATTGATCGAACTTGGTGCGGCATTGGGCCTCTTGCTCGGCGTCGGCTTTGGCTGGCTTGTCTTGCGCCGGACCATGGCGCGCAATGTCGCGGTTGAAGATCAGCTTCGCCTTGCTTCAGGTGCTTTCATGGAAGTCATGGAAGAGCGCTTCACTCGGTGGGAGTTGACCCCCGCAGAGCGGGATGTCGCGCTTTTCGCCATTAAGGGCATGTCGACCCAAGAAATTGCCGGACTTCGTGATGTCAGTGAAGGCACGATCAAGGCCCAAACCAACGCCATCTATCGAAAGGCAGGTGTGACGGGGCGCAACCAGCTTCTTAGCCTGTTCATCGACGATCTGATGGCGGTGGATTGATCACTCGATCTCGCTGCTGTCGGCATAGGCGCGCAACACATCAATCGGCACAATCTCGAGTGCGCGCACATGGGTCGCAAGCAAGCTGACTTTTGGGGCGCAGCCTTCGTCATGGGCCTGAAGGAACCGGCTGGCACATAGGCACCAGCCATCGCCCGCCTTCAGTCCGGGAAATCCGAATTCCGGCCGTGGTGTGCTGAGATCATTGCCAACGTATTTCGAGAACGCCAGGAATTCGTCCGTCATCACCGCGCAGACCGTGTGGCTGCCTTGATCGGCCGCGCATGTGTCGCAGGCACCATTGCGGAAAAAACCCGTCATCGGATCGACCGAGCAGGGGACCAGTGTACTGCCAAGCACGTTGAAAGAGGGGTCTTTTTCCATGTCGTTGGATACTTTCTAAATTCAGCGGCGTCTTTTCCGCTATCAGTCTAAAGGCATTTCGCGCCAAGACCACCCGAAAGCCATCAAAGAAGCGCGACCAACCGCTGCACCACTAGGGTCCGGTCCATTCGATCCAACGCCCATGAAAATCGGCCCGACCCAGATCAAGCGTGAGATCGCCCGGCCAAAGCCGCAGGGTCAGCGCCGCGCCATGCTCTCCACCGTCGTTTTCCATGCCGAACCATGCCAATGGCGTGGCTGCGGTTGCGCGCGCGCCAGCACTTGCGATCATGGCCGCACCTTCCGCTTTCTTGTCGTCGGGAAAATACTGCCAAGCCACGGTGCTGTAGATCAGGTGCAATTGCCCCTTTTGATGGTCTAGTCGCGTTTTAAGCCAGTCAACAGCATCGCCCTGTGCGACGGGGGTCTTGGCGGCCTTGATCGCCGCTTGCGTCAGGGACAAGCGCTCGGGTTGATCGGGCCACAAATAGGCTTGCAGTCGCAGCGCATGGTCCGCATTGGCCGGATCAAGCGGGTTGAGGTCAACGCCCGCGCGCGACACGACGTCGGGCTGCCTTGTCGGCGGCAAAGGGCCAGCCCATTCAGGGTGCAGCACCAGTGCTGCCTCTGACGGGCCAAAACGGGCGTCCTGCAACTGCAGCCCATAGGCATCCCAATGCAGGTTCAACCCGCCGCTTGCGCCCAATTCCGAGGTTCGCATAGGCAATCCAAAGCGGTCCGCCAGCAAATGCCCCACGGCAATCAATGTGGCCGCGCGGCGGACTTCGTTCGTTTGTGGGGCACTGTTCATCCAGGTGTTGATGTAACCTTCATCCGCGACCAGCGTTTCGCAGACAGCCTCCCACAAGGCCGCATCGCTAGGCTGATGTGGTGGATAGACCCCTGCCAAGACCGCGTGCCCTTGCAGATGCAAGGCATGCAGCGCCCCTGCCAGCCGCAGCGGCACCGATTGTCCGCGCGGGCCAATGTCACCTTGCCACGCAAAAATCCGGTCTTTGATGATCCCGTCGGGCCAGTCTTGCGTCGCACAAAGCGCCATCAATTGCCCCATGAAGGGCGACCCAAGGCTGGCGCAGGCTTTGGATTGATGAAGGAATGCCGCGCGGATGGCCGCAGGGGTCACCGGAACCGATCCATCAGTTTCTGCATCGCCGAGCGTGTGTCTTGTGTGGGCTCTTCAGGTGTGGCCGAAGGTGCCGGTTTGGGCACGGATTTCGAGGATCGGGGCGGGGCCACCCTGAGTGCAATCGCGTTCAGGAACTTGGCCCCGTCGCCAGCGATCAAGTCCGCGATCCCGTCACTGATCCCGCGCAATTCGTCATCCAGCCATTCCGCATCCGCCTTTGGGAAATCGCGCAGCACATAGCCCGGCACGGCGTCTTTGTGCCCCGGATGCCCGACACCCATGCGCACGCGGTCATAGTCTGGCCCGATATGCCCGTGAATGGACCGTAACCCATTGTGACCCGCATGCCCGCCACCTGTCTTGAGCCGGACTTTGCCGGGGGCAAGGTCGATCTCGTCGTGAAATACGATCACATGATCGGGGGCCAGTTTGAGATAGCGCATCGCCTCTCCCACCGCTTGCCCTGACAGGTTCATGAAGGTTTCAGGCTTCAGCAGGGTTACCTTTTCCGAACCGAAACGCCCCTCGCAGGTTTGCCCCTGAAACTTGGCCCGCCACGCGCTGAACCCGTGATCGGCAGCAATGCGGTCCATCGCCATAAAGCCGATGTTATGGCGGTTTTGCGCGTATTTCGCGCCGGGATTTCCAAGGCCGACAAGCAGTTTCATGGCGCCAGCCTAGCCTATGCCGCAGCGCAGCGCCAGATGGAGACGTCAGCTTTGCGCCACATTGCCCAGAGTGCCGCGCAGCACAAGGCTGGCATCAAGGGCAATGGATTCTGGCATGCTTCCTTCCTTTACCATCGCAACCAAGGTCTGTGCCGCTTTGCGCCCCATCTGCTGGTGCGGTACATGCACGGTCGTCAGCGGCGGATAGGCGATTTGCGCCAGTTCGATATCATCAAAGCCGACAATGGATACCGCATCCGGTACGGGAATCCCCATCTCATGGGCTTGGCGCAAGGCACCCACCGCCAGAACATCGTTGCCGCAAAGAACGGCTGTGGGCCGCGGAGCGCAATGCATCAATGCGGCAAAGGCTTTGGCCCCGTTTTCTATGGCATACCGTGTTTCGATGACCTGCAAGGCGGCGGGGTCCAATCCTGCCGCTACCATGGCCGCCTTGACCCCTTGCAGGCGCGCGCTTGCACGGTCGTTGTCCGCCGTCGGTGCTGAAATCAAGGCAAGGTTCCTGTGGCCATGGGCGATCACTTGCCGCGCCATCATCTGCATGGCCGCCTTGTTATCAAAGCCGACGGAAGGGCGGGGTGCGTCTGTGTCATAGGCCCATGTGATCAGGGTGGGAATGCCTTGGGCATCCAGAAACTGGTAAATCTCGGGCGACCGCGCATGCCCGATCAGCAAAAGCGCGTCAGCGCCACGGGCGACAAGGGCGCGGATCTGTTCTTCTTCGATGTCAGCCTGGTAAGAGGTGCTGGCCACCAGCATCGTAAACCCATGCAACCGCAATTCTTCCTGAAACGCCTGCAGGCCGCGCGCAAAGATCGCGTTTTCCATCGTTGGGATGATCGCGCCGATCGTGTTGGTGCGACGGGCCGCCATGACCTTGGCCCCGAAGTTTGGTGAATAGCCCAAGGCTTCGATTGCGGTCTGCACCTTGTCGCGCGTCGCGGGGGCAACCTTGTCGGGAAAGTTCAATACCCGTGACACGGTCGCCGTCGATACGCCCGCAGAGGCGGCGACGTCGTGCAGCGTGGGTGTCGGGCGTTGGTTGGTCATTGCGGTCCTTATGCAGTGCCGTGATCCTCTGTCTAGCCTGACAGAAAACAGGGGCCTAGTGAAAACGCACTCAGGTCAATGTAAAGGCTTGCATGGGCGCAATGTAAAGGCTTACATTAAGTGCGAATCAAGACGCGACCGGGGAGGGGACACGTCATCGGAGTTTTGCGCATGCGCAATCAACCGAACCACGGACCCAGCCCTGATCCTCACCCTGTTTTCGTTTATGCAAAGTAAGGCAATCCTCATATGGCACGCGAATACCTCAAGAAAGCGACCCTCACCGCGCAGTCCGGTGCGTCGGATGTGCACGATCTGGTCAAGGGAATTCTTGATGAGATCGAGGCAGGCGGTGACGCCAAGGCGCTGGAATATGCCGCCAAATTCGACAAATACGATGGCAACGTCATTCTGACCGCAGAAGAGATCGCCGCCGCTGCCGATCTGGTCCCGCAAAAGCTCAAGGATGATATCCAGTTCGCCCATGACAATGTGCGCCGCTTTGCCGAAGCGCAAAAGGCAACGGTCAGCGATTTCGAGTATGAGGTTGTGCCCGGCCTGATCGCAGGTCAGAAATCCATCCCTGTCGATGCCGCCGGGTGCTATATCCCCGGTGGCCGTTACAGCCACATCGCCTCTGCGATCATGACGGTGACGACAGCCAAGGTTGCTGGCTGTAACCACATCACCGCTACATCCCCACCACGCCCGGGCGTTGGTGTTGCACCCGCGATCATCTATGCCGCCCATATCTCTGGCGCGGATACGATCATGGCGCTGGGCGGGGTGCAGGGTGTTGCGGCGATGACATTCGGCCTCTTTGGTCTGCCCAAGGCGAACATTCTTGTCGGCCCTGGCAACCAGTTTGTCGCCGAAGCCAAGCGCATCCTGTTTGGTCGCGTAGGGATCGATATGATCGCGGGCCCCACCGACAGCCTGATCTTGGCGGACAAGACCGCTGATCCACATATCGTGGCGACCGATTTGGTGAGCCAGGCCGAGCATGGCTATAACTCTCCTGTCTGGCTGGTCACGGATGACCGCGCCTTGGCCGAAGACGTCATGAACCGCGTCCCTGATCTGATCGCTGATCTGCCAGAGGTGAACCGCGACAACGCCGCAGCAGCATGGCGTGATTATGCCGAAGTGATTGTCTGCGCAGATCGCGAAGAAATGGCCGCCTGTTCTGACGAATATGCACCCGAGCATCTGACTGTTCAGGCGCAAGATCTGCCTTGGTGGCGTGATCGACTAAGCTGCTATGGCTCGCTCTTTTTGGGCGAGGAAACCACCGTGTCCTACGGCGACAAGGCCTCTGGCACGAACCACGTTCTGCCGACATCCGGCGCTGCGGCCTATACCGGCGGTCTGTCGGTGCATAAGTACATGAAGATCGTGACTTGGCAGCAGGCCACCCGTGCAGGCTCCAAGCGCGTGGCCGAAGCGACAGCGCGTATTTCCCGCCTTGAAGGGATGGAAGGGCACGCCCGCGCGGCAGATGTCCGCCTTGCCAAATACTTCCCCGGCGAGAATTTCGATCTGACGCCTGATGAGTGATCCTGTCGATCTTTTTGACCTGACGGGTCGCGTCGCTTGCGTTACGGGCGCGAGTGCGGGGCTGGGTCAAAGGGCTGCGATTGTCTTGGCCGCTGCAGGGGCAAAGGTCGTCGGGGTGGCACGCCGCGCCGAAGCGCTTAATGCATGGGCCACGGCGACGGGCAAGAACGCTGCGGTTGTTGCAGCGGACTTGTCACAGCGCGACCGGATCAAAGAGATCGCAGAGCAGATAAGCGCGCCCTTTGGCGCCCCCGACATTCTGGTGCATGCCGCAGGGATCAACACCCGCGAAGTTGCGGATGACGTGACAGCAGCAGGCTGGGACGTGACCATGAACCTCAACCTCGCCGCACCGTTCTTTCTAAGCCAAGCCTTCGCGCCCGAGATGAAAGCGCGTGGCTGGGGCCGGATCGTGAATTTCGCCTCGCTCCAGACAACCCGCGCATTTCCGGGCGGGATCGCCTATGGTGCGTCCAAGGCAGGGATCGCCCAATTGACACGCGCCATGGCAGAGGCTTGGTCAAAGGACGGCATCACGGCGAACGCTATCGGTCCGGGTTTTTTCCCCACCGAACTGACTGGTCCGGTCTTTGCCGATCCAGAACGCGCGGCCCGCAATGCAGCGCAAACATGCATCGGCCGCAACGGCGAACTGTCCGACATCGACGGTCCGCTTCTTTTTCTCTGCTCTGATGCGTCTGCATATGTGACAGGTCAGGTTCTTATGGTGGACGGGGGGTTCACAGCGAAATGAAAGCACTGGTTTATGATGCCGTTGAAAAGCTGGTCTATCGCTATATGCCGGACCCGGTGCCAGCGCTGGGCCAAAGCCTGATCAAGATCGCGGCTTCGGGCATTTGCGGGTCGGACATGCACGCCTATCTTGGGCATGATGAACGCAGGCCCGCGCCGCTGATCCTGGGCCACGAGGCCGCAGGAACTGTTATTGGTGGCGCACTTGATGGCAAGCGCGTGACGATCAACCCGCTGACGACCTGCGGGACCTGTGCGGCTTGCAAGGCGGGCCGTGACAATCTGTGCGGCGACCGGATGATCATTTCCATGCCGCCCCGCGAAGGTGCCTTTGGCGAATTCGTGATCATGGCCGACAGAAACCTTGTCGAAGTGCCTGACCACGTGCCGTTCGAGAAAGCGGCCTTGGCAGAACCTTTGGCCTGTGGATGGCATGCCGTGCGACTGGGCGCTGCGGCCCTTGATACGCCACTGACCCAAGCGCGCTGTGTGGTGATCGGTGGCGGCGCGATTGGCGTTGGCGCTGCACTTTGCCTGCGTGCTTTCGGCGCGTCCGATATCAAGGTGGTGGAACCCAACGCCTTGCGCCGTGAAACCTTGGACGGGATCGACGGATTTACCGCCGTCGCCCCCGGCACAGTGACCCAAGCCGATCTGGTGATCGACGGGGTTGGCTATGCTGCCACCCGTGCGGATGCCTCTGCCATCGTGCGCCCCGGCGGTGTGATCATGCATATCGGGTTGGGCGAGGGGACAGGGGGTCTTGATATCCGCAGAATGACCTTGCAAGAAATCACCTTTATCGGGACCTATACCTACACAGCCCAAGACTTTCGCGACACGGCTGCCGCAATTTTTGACGGGCGGCTGGGCGCGCTGGACTGGACAGAGGAACGGCATCTGTCCGACGGCCAGCAAGCCTTTGCCGATATCCGCGCAGGGCGCGTCGCGGCCCCCAAGATCATCCTGCGGCCCTAGGGCCGGAGTAATCCCAGCAAACCACGCCCCCCCTTTTTTGGCGCAATCAGGAGACCTAAGACCTTGAGTATCAGCAAGAAAATCGTGGATGACTTTGTCGCCAACGATGTGTCATTCATCACGACAGTGCCATGCAAGCAGCTGGCCGGTGTGATCGACGAAGTCGAAGCACGGCCAGAAATCTTTCACATCCCGTCCAACAAAGAAGACGAAGGCATGGGACTTTGCGCAGGGGCCTATATGGGCGGCAAACGCCCTGCGATCATCATGCAGAACACCGCGATCGGAGTGACGATCAACACGCTGGCGACGCTGATCCAGTACTACCGGATGCCGTTGCCCATGCTGATCAGCTATCGGGGTGAATTGCGCGAGCCGGTGGCCTGTCAGGTGGAAATGGCGGTCCATACCAAGGCGCTGCTGAACCAGATGAATATCCCGACCTATCACTTCCACAAGGAAAGCGACGCAAGCGAACTCGACGCGATCCTGAAATACACATTCATGTGCAACAAACCTGTGGCGATCCTGACGGATGCGTCCTTTTGGGGAGGCTACGGCGACCAATGATCCGTTCAGAAATCCTGCGCGATATCGCGCCCATCCTGCGTGACCAACTGGTCGTCTGTAACATCGGCCTGCCCAGCCAAGAGCTGCATATGATCGACGATCAGCCCACGAATTTTTACATGCTGGGCACGATGGGTCTTTCATCCTCCATCGGTCTTGGTCTGGCCTTGGCGCAAGACAAGACTGTCATCTCCATCGACGGCGACGGCTCTGTTTTGACAAACCTTGGCACGCTGCCCACGATCGCGAACAACGTGGCTGATAACTACATTCTGTTGATCATCGACAACGGATCATACGGCTCCACCGGTGATCAGCCGACCTATGCGGGCAAGAAAACCAAGCTTGAAGATGTGGCCAAGGCCTGCGGCTGCGAGAACGTCGTTGTTTGCAAGGACGTGGACACAGGCAAGGTCTTGCAAGCGGCCATCGACAGCAAGCAGATGACGATCATTGTTTGCAAATGCGACAGCGGCAACATCAAGCTGCCTGTAATCACGATGGACCCTGTGGTGATCCGTGACCGCTTTATGAAGGCCGTGGCCAGCTAGGGCGCAGCGGGCACTCTATACGACAAAGCAAAAGGGCGCCCCAATCGGGACGCCCTTTCTTATGCGATTGCAAAAGCGCTTACGCTTCTTCTTGTTCGACTTCTTCCTCGGCGTCGTCAGCCAGAACAGTCCGTGGGGCAGAGATGTTTGCGATGACAAAATCACGCTCGATCACTGGCTTTGCACCTTCAGGCAGTGTCACTTCACTGATGTGAATGACATCGCCCATCTGGGAATTGGCCAGATCAACGGTGATGTGATCAGGGATATCGCCAGCCAGTACTTCAAGTTCGACTTCGTTGCGCACAACTGTCAGCACGCCGCCCTTTTTGATGCCGGGGCAAGTCGCTGTATTGGCAAACTCGACCGGAATAAACAGTTTCACACGGCTTGTGCGCTTGAGGCGCAGCAGGTCGATATGTGTGGGCAGGTCCTTGACCACGTGACGCTGAACGCCACGGCAAATGACACGCACGTCTTCCTGACCTTCGATCTTCAGGTTGAAGAGCGTGGACATAAAGCGGCCTTTGCGCAGCATGGTCAGCAGGTAGTTGAAAGGGATGCTGATGGATTGGGGCTCTGCGCCACCACCATAAACAGTGCCAGGTACGTCGCCATCACGGCGAGCTTGGCGGGCGGCCCCCTTGCCTGTCCCCGCGCGTACCTTGGCGTTCAGATCTGGGATCTGTCCAGCCATAGTATTTCTCCAAAATAAAGGGGCCCGCCTCCAAGGGTGTCCGAGCCCGATGAAGCCTGCGCTATAGGGGCTTTGGGATGGATTGAAAAGAGGTTTTCTGAGGTTGTGCGCATTTGAAACTTGCTTTGGCACGTTTTCAGATGCACCCAATGGCGCATGTCCATTCTCAACGCCCTCTATCTGTCCCGCCGCCCTGCCACAGCCTTTGTGGTGGTCGGGATGTTCTGGGGCTGTTTTGCAGCCTATGTCCCGGTGATCAAGGCACAACTGGGTGCATCGGACGCGCTGTTTGGAACGCTCTTGCTGGGGTCCGCGACCGGGCTTGTCTCGGCGATGTGGCTGGCACCGCGCGCCGATCGCATCTTGGGTGCGCGGGGGATGCAGGTGGGGGCGGCCTTTCTTGCGCTTGTGTGGTTACTCCCCGGGCAGATTTCGATGCCTTTGCTATTTGCCTGCGTCATGGGGCTTGTTGGGCTCGCGTCGGGGTTGCTTGATGTGATCATGAACGCCCGTGTCAGCGAGTTGGAGGCAAAGTACGATCGGCCGTTGATGAACGCCAATCATGCGATGTTCTCGGTAGCCTATGCCATCGGCGCACTGGTCGTCGGCTTCACGCGCGAGGCGGGCCTGCCGCCAGCGCCCGTCTTTGCCGGTTTCGGCGTGATTGCGCTTTTGTTGCTGCCGATCATGCGTATGGATGTGACTTATGTGGACGCCGAAGAAGGCTATGCCGGGCGCTACCCGCTTTGGCCTATCGTTCTGTGTGGCGCGATTGTCTTGGTGGCCTTCATGTCAGAGGCCACAGTCGAAGCATGGTCCGCCCTGCATGTGGAGCGCACGCTGGGTGGCGGTGCTGCCGAGGGGGCGCTTGGGCCAGCAATGCTGGGGATCACTATGGCGGTCGGTCGTTTCTCGGGTCAGGCGGTTGCCGAAAGGGTGCGCGAGGTACCTGTTGTCGTCGGGGCCTCTGTGATTTCCGCAACTGGGGCAGTGATTGCCGCTTTGGCACAAACGCCGATGATGGCCTATCTGGGGTTCGGCATTCTGGGGCTTGGCGTTTCTGTCATTGGCCCGATGGGGCTGGCATTGGTCGGCAAGTTGGTGGCACCGCACCTGCGGACCGAAGCGATCAGCCGCACCGCCGTGATCGGCTTTTCGGGGTTCTTCTTTGCGCCAATGCTGATGGGCCTGATGTCAGAGGCTTTTGGCTTGCGTATCGCGTTTCTGGCGGTCGCAGGATTGCTGCTGTCGGCCTTGCCTTTGGCGTTGCTGGTCAGGCGGATGCCATCATTCAGGCCCCTGCCGCAAGCCTAAGGCACGCAAGGGTGGGTGCGGGACCGCAAGCGCCCCACCCGTTCCTGTGTCAGCTTCTGGTCTATCCGGACCTTGCAACTGGAAAGAGTGGGTAAGCTCATCCCGTGACTTTGATCTTAAAGAGGTTTGGGGGGGATCAATGGTGGCGCTGGAGGGGGAGGCGTGGTCACCACAGGGGTGGGGTCGTCATCGTCCGATGACGCCGCAACAACAAGCAAAGCTGCGAGTACACCCAAGACGATATATGCGGGATTGATCGACGAACCCGCAACAACCACTTCGCTGTCTGATGTACCGGGTGTTTCAACGATTTGGTCAGCAAGACCGCCAGCATATGATGTTGTCGCTGACATGATAAAGGCTGCGGCGCAGAGCAACGTACGAGTGCGCATAAAAGACTCCCAACAAGATAACTATCTACAAAAACAAGCATCGCGCTGCCGCGACGATCGGTCGGAAAATGATCGGCAACAATTCACGAAAGGTCAATGATTCCAAAGCAAAACGGTTAAGGCAGTGACACTTTTTCACACAGATGATGCCTGATGGTCTACAATCAGATCGCAATTGCGGTTTTGTGGCCGCGTCGGTTCTGTTTATCTGGCCCAGCGCCCTTCGAAATCCTCGGGAACCAGCAGGATATCACGATCCAGCGTCTTGACGTCCCGTCGCCCGCAAAGTGCCATGGTGAGGTCCAGCTCCTTGTGGATCACCTCCAGCGCCTTGGTCACGCCTTTCTCGCCCATCGCCCCCAGACCATTGACGAAAGCCCGCCCGATATAGGTGCCCTTGGCCCCCATCGCGAGCGCCTTGAGCACGTCTTGGCCCGACCGGATTCCGCTGTCCATATGCACTTCGACCTTGTCGCCCACGGCCTCCAAGATCGCGGGCAAAGCCTTGATTGACGACATCGCCCCATCAAGCTGGCGCCCGCCGTGGTTGGATACGATAATCGCATCTGCGCCCAGTTCCGCCGCCTTGCGGGCATCATCTGCGTCCAGAATCCCCTTGAGGATGACCTTGCCGCCCCACATCTTCATCAATTGCGCAACACGATCCCAATCCAGCGCATGGTCAAAGGCCTCAGCGGTCCAAGATGCCAAAGACGAAGGGTCTGACACGCCCTTTGCATGGCCCACGATATTGCCAAAAAAGCGGCGTTTGGTTTGCAGCATCTCGATGCCCCACGGCCATTTGGTCGCAAGGTTGGCCATGCTGGCAACCGTGAACTTGGGCGGGGCGGACAGGCCGTTCTTGAGGTCCTTGTGCCGCTGCCCCATGATTTGCAGATCAAGCGTGATGACAATCGCGGAACAGTTTGCGGCGCGCGCACGGTCAAACAGCCGCTGCATGAATTCATCGTCCTTCAGGGTGTAAACCTGAAACCAGAACGGTTTTTCGGTATTTTCGGCCACATCTTCGATGGAACAGATCGACATGGTGGAAAGGGTAAAGGGCACACCGAATTTTTCTGCGGCGCGGGCCGCCTTGATCTCGCCATCCGCACATTGCATCCCGGTCAGGCCGACGGGGGCAAGCGCCACCGGCATCGCCACATCCTGTCCGATCATCTGGGTGGCCGTGGTGCGGTTGGTCATATCCACCGCGATCCGCTGGCGAAACTTGATCTGGTCAAAATCGGAAGTGTTTTCGCGAAAGGTCTGTTCGGTCCAGCTGCCGCTTTCGGCATAGTCATAAAACATTTTGGGGGTGCGGCGTTTATGAAGCCGCTTGAGATCCGCAATCGTCGTGATGACTGGCATCGCCATATTCCTTGAATTGGTTAGGTCTTGTTACCAATACAACGCGTTTGACGCAATATCGTTTGCAAATGTCCAGATCACGCAGGTTTCGGCAACCTGTTTTCCATTTCTGCAGCTAATGCATCATGCCCAGCACCCTGCAGGCCAGAGATCGCGCCCCTGAAATCCTGCGGATCGCGGTTCTGGCTCAGCTTGGATTTTGCAAGGATCTTGCGCACGTTGATGTCGAAGGCGACAATTCCGTCCAGCATTTGCTGCATGTAGTCTGTGGGCGCATCTGCCATCTTCCATGCGTTCGGGCCATTGACCCGCCGTTCGTGGTCGCGGGTCAAAAGGGCGACGGCTGCGCGCTTGGCGTGGTCGTCATACTGAAAGCTGATCGCACCATAGACATGCACCACCTGATAGTTCCACGTGGGGACGTGGCGGTGATGTTCTGCCTTGGACGGATAGTAGTTCGGCGAGACATAAGCATCATGACCACGGAAGATGGTCAGCACCTCTTGCCCTGTGGCGATGAGCCTGTGCATGTCATTGGCCGCCGCGACATGACCGATCAACCTACCATCAGGGGCGGAGAGCAGGGGAATATGGTTGGCAATCAGCCCTTCGTCGGTTTGGGCCACGATGCAAGCCAGTGGTGCGGCTTGGGTGATCGCCTTGATTTCATCGGTGTTGATCTCAAGAAAGTGAGGCGGGACATACATGATCGGGTGTCCTTTGGGCACAGACAGGTGTCAGGCGCGATGGGTCCCGTCTGCCAGTGATTTCACGAAAGCGAGCACCTCGGATACGGACTGCCCTGCGCCGATCTTTTCGACGATGGCAGAGCCCACAACTGCACCATCTGCGATTTTCGCAATGGCTTCGGCGGCGTCGGGTGTCTTGATCCCGAAACCCACGATCACGGGCAGGTCGGTCTGCGATTTGATCCGAGCGACTTCGGGGGCCACATCGCCCGCCTGTGCCTCGGCGGTGCCGGTGATGCCTGTAACCGAGACGTAATAGACAAAGCCGGATGTGTTCTCGAGCACCTTTGGCAAGCGCTTTGCATCGGTGGTCGGGGTGGCCAGCCGGATAAAGTTGATCCCCATTTTCTGGGCGGGAATGCAAAGCTCCTCGTCCTCCTCGGGCGGCAAATCGACGATGATCAGCCCGTCAATGCCTGCGGCTTTGGCATCGGACAAAAATCTATCCACTCCACGCGAATAGATCGGGTTGTAATAACCCATCATCACAATCGGGGTCGTGTCATCTGTTTTGCGCAGTTCGCGGGCGTATTGCAGCGTCTTTTCCAGATTCTGCCCGCCTTCCAGCGCGCGCTGTCCGGCAAGCTGGATCGTCGCACCATCTGCCATAGGATCAGTAAAGGGCATGCCAAGCTCGATCACGTCGACACCCGCAGCGGGCAGGCCTTTGACGATCTCAAGCCCGGTGTCATAGTTCGGGTCACCCGCCATGACATAGGCGACAAAGGCCTTCTTACCGTCAGTGCGCAACTGCGCGAATTTTGCGTCGATTCTGCTCATCTTGGTCCCCGGTCTGCAAACTTGGCACGGTGTGCTTGATGCAGCACTGAAAATCAATGGCAGAGTGTCGCCTCGTGTCGCTTGCACCGGTTGCGTTCCGCCCCTAGAAGCGCCGCTAGGATCAAAGGAGAGCCGTGATGGGTTTCAAGATGGGTATCGTGGGTTTGCCGAACGTGGGCAAATCGACCTTGTTTAATGCATTGACCAGAACGGCTGCTGCACAGGCCGCGAATTTCCCGTTCTGCACGATCGAACCCAATGTGGGCGATGTCGCGGTGCCAGACGCACGGCTGGACAAATTGGCCGCGATTGCCGGTTCCAAACAGATCATCCCGACCCGCATGACCTTTGTCGATATCGCGGGCCTAGTAAAAGGGGCCAGCAAAGGCGAGGGCTTGGGCAACCAGTTTCTGGCCAACATCCGCGAATGCGATGCCATCGCCCATGTACTGCGCTGCTTTGAAGATGACGACATCACCCATGTCGAAGGCCGCGTTGATCCGGTCGAAGACGCCGATGTGATCGAAACCGAATTGATGCTGTCTGATCTGGAAAGCATCGAGAAGCGTTTGCAGAATCTGACGCGCAAAGTGCGTGGCGGCGACAAGGACGCAGTCGATCAGGTGCGCTTGCTTGAAATGGCACAGGCCGCCTTGGAACAGGGCAAGCCTGCGCGCACCGTCAAGATTGATCCAGAAGACGCAAAGCAATGGCGCATGCTGCAATTGCTCACAACAAAGCCTGTGCTTTACGTCTGCAACGTCGAAGAAGAAAGTGCCGGCACCGGCAATGCCCAGTCCGCCCGCGTGGCTGAAATGGCCGCAGCGCAAGGCAACTCTGCCGTGGTCATCAGCGCACGCATCGAAGAAGAGATCAGCCAGTTGGACCGCGAAGAGGCCGAGATGTTCCTGGGCGAGATGGGGCTGGAAGAAGCGGGCCTCGACCGGTTGATCCGCGCGGGATACGCCCTGTTGCACCTGCAAACCTATTTCACCGTCGGCCCCAAAGAGGCCCGCGCCTGGACCATCAAGGAAGGCACCTCTGCCCCGCAAGCGGCCGGTGTCATTCACGGCGATTTCGAGCGTGGCTTTATCCGTGCAGAAACCATTGCCTATGACGACTTTGTCTCACTTGGCGGCGAACAACCCGCCAAAGAGGCAGGAAAGATGCGCGCAGAAGGTAAGGCCTATATCGTCAAAGATGGCGATGTGATGCACTTTCTCTTCAACACCTAAGCACCAGACCCTGCGCGCCGCTGCATCCCAACACGATTTCGCCTCACTTTCGGCAAAGACCTCTGCACAGATATTCGCAGAAATATACGTCGAAACTCTGAAGCGAGGACACAATGATGGGTTTGTTCAAAGCCGCGACCGCTGGGCTGGGATTGGCTGCATTGACAGCATGCGGTGCCACCAATTCCTATCCGGGTCGCACACAAGTGCAGTTCATGAGCGCCGATCAGGTGACGCAGCGAACCTATGCCTGCCTGCCCGGTGAAACCGAACGGCAAACCCAGTCACGCGCATCCAGCGCACATCGCTATGTGGATGGCGCTATCCGTTCGGCAGGCGCGCGCCTTGCTGCACAAAGTACCGGCGGTTTCGGCTCAGGTCTTGGCCTGCAAGCCGAACTGAATGCCGAGATCGCAGAGATTTCACGGCAATCCGAGGCAGAGTATCGCTGCGTTCTGGTGAGCAGCCGGAATACTTCTGGCCCATTTGGTTAACTGCCCTGCGGGTCGTCGCCGCGTAACGGCTTTTTGATCTTCTCGGCCCATTCGGGCGGGAGGGTCGCGGCATTATCGCGCCTCTGTTGACCCTTCGTTTCGGCACCCGCGATCAAGCTTTGGAAGTGGCGCGCCTCTGACAGGTTCTGCATGTCGTTCTTTGGCATCTCTGATCTCGTGGCCTGCACCTTGAGCCGCGCCGGATTGAAGATATTGCAAAAATAGCTGCACCAAAGCGCCTCGGGCGCGTCTTCAGGCAGGTCGGGCTTCGGCTGGCCGGGGTGGAAGGACAGGTTGCCGTCGATGAACTGCGCGGTCACATCGGGCGTTGCGATCATCCAGTCCATATCGGCAAAGCGACGTGCGAAAAATGGTGCGTTAGGTTCAACCGTGTGGTGGGTCGGCGCGAACCATGCGGCAAAGCTGCGCCGCGTATCACCTTGGCGCAGGTCCCGAAACCGGACAAGGGCCTTCATCTTGTGCTTGCAGCGTTGCACACCCTTTTCCATCTGCTGTAGCTTAGCCAGCTCTGGGTCGGTACTGTCCTGCATCAACCCCGGCTGATGCCGTAACCGCCAGAGCAATGCATAGAGCCGGGCAAAGCGTTGCGGGTCTTTGTGCCAGATCACAGTATCCGCCATCGCGACAAAACTCTGGGGGGCCTTGATCTGGCGGGTGATCGGCGGCAGCGGGGTAGCAGTGTCGAAAAGCGCGCCCATAGTATTGTCAAAATCCCACAGGACGTTTTGCGGCGACACGCCCGCGCTGATCAAACGTTTGGCCGCATCGCGCCACGCGAGATCGGTGCCAATGCGGGGGAGGGGGACAGTATATATCAAGACTGGTTCGATTGTTCGGCCACACGGGCAAAGGGCGCATACGAATCTGCACTGTCTGTCAGGCCACCCCGCGTCCATTCTTTGGCAGTGCTCAAGGTCATCGCTTTCTCCGGCGCATTCGTGATGTCCGAAAGGTCGGCATGGCGGGCCGCGTCACCGAGAATCGAACCTGTCCGAGAAAGATCGCGTTGAGTCATATGTTCATGATATGTTCTCATGGTGACGGACGCAAGATAGATGCGCATTCACAAGGCTATAGTTTTTTCGACATGCCCCAGAAAGGAAACTCCGTGCATTCAGGCACCCGATCAAAAACAGGGCGCTCGAAAGCTCCAGGCCTTCTTTGGCGAGCGGAGGACCACACATTAACCCAACCCGCATGACTTGCTGAACCTAAAGTGCAAGCCAAACGATATCCGGACGACCTTGGTTATCAGCCGCTCAATTTACGAGAGGAGGGCAAGAGCGCGCCGTCAGCGGCAAGATAGGCTGTGCGACGGACATAATTGGTAGCCTTGAGACCGTAATAAGGCAGTCTTTGGGGTAGCGAGAATTTCTTTACATCCGAGAACGCCCGTCCGGTGATCTGGCTTTCGCCCTCGTCATCCACATGGCTCGGCCAAGGCTCCAGACCGCGCTGGCGGTAGCCGTGGACAAAAAAGCGGTTCAACTCGTGATCCAGCGGGCGCGTCATCGGCAGAAGCGTCGGACGCAGACGCGCAGCAATTTCGCGTTTGATCAGATAGGCGCCGTTGCCGGTGAAAGGACCGATATAGGCATTGACGGCATATCGTCCTGTCGTGCCCTGCTTGACCGGTAGTTTCGCGCGGATCGCGTTGAAACGGATCACATCCCAATGATCGGCTGCGGCAAGTGCCGCATCAAGCCCTTCAAGAAAATCATCATGGAAAACCACATCGTCTTCCAAAATAAGGGCAGCAGGTGCTTGGCTGGCGATCAGCCGGTCCCAAACCTGCAAGTGCGAATGGTAAACCCCAATCTTGCCCGGCAAAAGCGCGCCGCCCGTGTTGCGCTCAAACGCAGGGCGGTTGACGTTGTGCGCCAAAGACTCGGCTTCAAGACGGCCATCGACGGCATCAAAAATCTGGTAGTCCAAGCCCAGCGCATCCATTCGCGGGATCATATTCGCCCGTCGCGCTGTGGCCCGTTTGAGGCTGATCAGCCAGACCGGAATGTCGCTGCGCCGCAATGCGGTCATGCCAGATCGCTCCATTTGAGCTGTTTGTTCCGGTGGACAGGCTGGGTCAGTTTCTTGCCGACGACCTTGTCAAAATCATAGCCTGCAATCTCGCCCGATCCGGGGCGGCGCGCCCATATGTCGGCTTCGGTGATGACATGGCCTGCGGGCAAGTCCTTGTCCGCCACGACCGAGGCGCGGGCAAAGCGGTACACATCTTCCTCGGCGGCGGTACGCTGTTTGGGGTTGTGCAGCGCTGTATGGATTTCACGGGACCGGTCGATGATATGGCGCAATTCAGACGGGTCCATCGAGTTGATGATATCGGGACCTTTCCGGTAGCGCGTATCGGTATAGTGCCGTTCCAGAATACAGGCCCCAAGGGCCACGGACGCCAGCGCCATCTCCGGCCCGATGGAATGGTCCGAAAAGCCCACGACCGCATTGGGAAAGGCGTTTTTCAGGTCAGTCACACCCTGCAAAGAGACGATTTCGGGGGGTGACGGATAGAGATTTGTGCATTCCAGCAGCGCATAGTCGATCCCGGCCTCATCCAGAATCGCGACAGAGGCGCGGATTGTTTCGATGGTCTGCATCCCCGTCGACATGATGACAGGTTTGCCCATGCGGGCGATGTGGCGGATCAGCGGCAGGTTATCCGCCTCTCCCGATCCGATCTTGAAGGCGGGCACATCAAGCGCGTTGAGAAAATCCGCCGCCGCGCGCGAAAACGGCGTCGAAATCCAGATCATGCCAAGGCTTTCGGTGTAGCGCTTGAGTTCGGCTTCATCCTCTAGAGACAGGGCGCAGGCGGCCATCACATCCCAGATCGACACATCGGCATTGGGCGGGAAAATCTGCTTTGCTTCCTCGGTCATCTCGTCTTCGATGATATGGGTCTGGTGCTTGATCATCTCGCAACCCGACCCGGCGGCAAGGCGCACCATTTCTTTGGCAACGGCCAGGTCGCCACCGTGGTTGATGCCGATTTCGGCGATCACGAGCGGGGGAAACTGAGGTCCGATCTTGCGACCTGCGATGTCCATATCTGTACTCCTGCCTGCGATGTTGTCGCGTGTTTATGGGGTTTTGCGTGGTGGTGCAATGGAGTGCTGGCACTTGCAAAGGCAAGGTGGCTGGTCCAAGTACAACCACAAAATACGAAAAGCCCAAGATGATCCGTAAGATTTGGAAAGCCCTCGACGAAAAAGAACGCGCCCTGCGCGGGTCTTTTGGCCATGACATTACCGATCCTGTCGAACGCAAACGATCCCTGTGGCATCTGAACTGGCTGGACCATGGCATCCTGCGGATCTTCTGGCACAACTTTGCGCTGTTTGCGCCCGGGGCTTACCGCTCTAATCATCCTTCGCCCAAGAGGTTCGAGACCTATGCCCAGATGGGCATCAAGACCGTTCTCAATCTGCGCGGGGTCGCACAACAGCCACACTACCTGTTTGAAGAGGAAAGCTGTCTGAAGCTGGGCCTTACGCTGGTCAACGTTTCCATGTCAGCGCGTCAGGCGCCGAAGGTCAATCAGCTCAAGGCCTTGTTTGAGGCTTTCGATACGATGGAGCGCCCCTTCATGATGCACTGCAAATCAGGAGCAGACCGGACAGGGCTGGCAGCGGCGCTTTATCTGATGGTGCAGGAAGACCAACCGCTTCAGGTTGCGCGCCGTCAGCTCAGTTTTCGCTATCTGCATATCCGCCGCACGGCCACCGGTATTCTGGATCATTTCCTCGATGTCTACGCCGCGCGCAACGCGCAATCGCCTATCGGGATCGTTACATGGATCGAGACCGAATATGATCCCGAAGCCTTGACGCAAAGTTTTGCCAAAAAGCAGGCCGCCCTGAAGGTCTGGCAAGGCTGGCGCTAGAACGCGACGGCGACTTGCCCTGCAAACTGCCGCGCTTCCCATGCTTGCGCGATCAGATCACAGCTTGCCCGAACGTCTGAAAAGCGGGGGATCAAAGGGTTGTCCGATGGCGGGTGGCCTGTGGCGAGTGCAATGAAATCACCCATCGCCCCCAGAAACATGTCATTGCGATCGAAATCGAATGTTGTGGTCTTTTGTCCGGTCCCGTCGTTGCGGGTAAAGGCAGGGGCAAGCAGGTCCAGATCAATGACCTGACGCGTGCCGCGTAATTGCCCCCTGCGCAGGCTGACAGGCGACAGATAATCCATCGCGACACTTCCCAGCGGTGCGGCAAGGCTGACACGTGTCGCGAAATCGACGCCTGCGAAATCGGGGTGGTCAAGGCTGGTGGCGCGCGTCACCTTGGCGTTTGGAAACAGGCAATGTGCGATGTCGAGTTCATGGCACAGGTCCAGCAGCACCCCGCCACCTGCCGGATCGGACGCATAGCTTTGCGCGAATGACCAATTCGCCCGCCATTGCCGGACGTCATGCCCGATCTCGAAGGCAAAGCTGTAGATATCGGAAAGATCAAGCTGGGCAAGCGCACGCAGGGCAGGGTGATAGCGCATCATGAAACCGACCATCGACCGGTCCCCGATTGGCCCTGCGGCTGCGTAAATCTCGGCAATCTGGCTTTGGGTCCACCCGAGCGGCTTTTCGACGTAAAAGGGCCAGCCTTGTGCCGCGCAAAGGGTGATCAGCGATAGCCTGATGGGTGTCGCCGTGGCGATGATGACGCCTGCCACATCGCGGCGCTGGGCCACTGTTGCGGCGTCGAATGCGCGGTAGGGGATCAGGTCAGCTTTCTGGCCCAATGCCGCAAGGTTGCGGGCGTGGCGCTGCCCGATCGACCCTGCACCAATGACCAGAAAGGTATCCGCTACCATCCGCTAAAGCCGCCATCCACATTGACCAACTGGCCGGTCATATAGCCCGATTGCGCTGAACACAGGAACAGCATCGCATCGGCGATTTCATCCGGTGCAGCCATGCGGCCAGCCATGATCAACTCACCCACACGGCGCTGGAATTCGTCGGAATGTCCGTTGAATACGGCACCGGGTGCGATGGTGTTCACCGTCGCTTGGCGCTTGGCCCAATAGCCCGCCAGCCACAGGGTCAGGCCGTGGATGCCTGCCTTGGTCGCGGAATAGGCCGAGAATGATTTGAACGGCATGTCCTCGTAAATCTGGTGGTGCGGTCCGTTGAGCGCGTACATCGACGCCACATTGATCAACGTTGCCGGATAGCGCCCGACGATATCGCGGTCCATCTGCCGCGCGATCATGAAAGCGCCGGTCATATTGGTGCGCAGCGTCCTTTCCCAGTCTTCAACGCTGGTATTGGCAAAATCGGGAAAGGCCTTGCCTGCGCCCATCAGCAACTCGCCTGTGATGGCAGCGTTGTTCAGCACGACATTGGGTTCCCATCCATCCGCCATGATGCGCTGGAAGATCGCCACGACCTCGTCCTCCTGACCCACATCCAGATCGTAGAAACGGAAATTCGGGTTGTCGCCGTGGCTGGCGACCAAGGCATCCGCGCGGTGCCCTGTCAAATCCGATGCAACGACCCGCGCGCCGGCGGCCAGCATCCGCCGCACATAGGTACTCCCCAGAACACCGCCTGAACCGGTGATAAAGATGGTTTTGTCTTTGAGTTGATCATGCATCGCTTTGTTCCTTCAATTTCTCACCCATCAGAAAGTCCACCAGTTTGAAATCAAACGGGCTGTCGATGTCGACGCAGGTTTCGGGGGCCATCATGTAAGGGATCACGCGCCCTTCAAACAGGCTGGAGGCGCGGCGCAGATAGGCAGGGGCCACGACATAGGTCGATGCCGCATGTTCAAAGACCGCAGGGGCTTGCTGACGGGCCACGACGCCCCCGGGGAGGGGTTTGCTGACATGCAGCGCGCCGGTCGCATCCGGTTCGACCAGATTGAAATAGGGGTTCTTGCGGGCCTCGCAGCACGACATGACCATGTCGGGGCTTTCGGCAAAAAACAGATCAAGCGCCTCGGCGATGGCCGTGTCAGGCCGAAGCGGTGAGGTGCAATCAAGGTCCAGAAAGGCCGTTGCCGGACCAGTCTGCTTTTCAACCTCGCCCAAGGCATGTTGCCAGACACCCCACTTGCCCGCCGTATCGGTGGCCAGATGCGCAGGGCGCAGGCCGATATCAAGGCACCCGCGTTTCAGCCCGTGTTCATACATTTCGGGCGAATCTGTCGAGACGACAACATGATCCACACGGTCACTGTCCAGCAGTTGGTCAAGCGACCAGTCGATCAGGTGCTTGCCATGCATCATCCGAAAGTTCTTGTTCGGGACGCCCTTGCTGCCCGCCCGTGCGCCAATGTGGCCGATGATCATTGTCCAGGTCTCCTGTGACTTTCCTTGGGGTGTGCCGAAGGTTTGAACCTGCGTCAACGGCCTAGCCCTTTGCTTTTGGTCCGGTCCATTGAAACGGGCGCTTGCCTGCGGCGCTGTCGCGCGCGATCTGGGCGATTTTCGCGGCGCGCGTTTCGGGGCGTTTCGCGTTCAGCACGATCTCCAGCGCGCCACGCTTGACCGAGCGTGGAAATCCCTCCCACTGCGCCAGCGACCCCGGATATGCATCAAACGCGCTTTGCAGGTCCGCAGGGATCACAAGGTTTTCGACGTCATCAAGCGCGGTCCAACTTCCGTCAGCCTTGCTGCGGTCGATCACGGCTTGGCCTGCTGGGGTCATCAAGCCTTCGGCTGTCAGCTTGGCGACCTTGTCCTTGTTCACACGGCTCCAGTTCGACCCCGTCTTGCGGGGGCAGATATAAAGCATCGTGCGTTCTGCATCGAGGCCCCGCACAAGGCTGTCGACCCAACCATAGGACAGGCACGCATCGACAATCTGCCCTGTCGAGATGTATTTGTCAGGCACAGCCTTTTTGTAGGTCACCGCCCAGATGCCGTCTGCGTTTTCGTCCTTTGCTGCCAGCCAGTCACGCAAGGCATCAACCGTTTCGAAAACGACTTGAGGCTTATCTGACAGCGGCTTTCTCACGATGGCTCAGTCGCGTGTGCCCGCGAAACGCGCCGCCCATTCCTCGCGCTCTTCGTCGGTGATCTTGCGGAACAGGTTTTCCGGAACGGTAAAGGCGTGACCTGCTGGCAAAACCTCTAAGGCGGCCGCCACATCCATGGGCCAGCTGTCATCTTCTGTCTGCATCGCTGCAATCATCGTGGCCGAGGCGTCTGGAATGAAAGGGGCCGACAGCACCGCATAAATCCGTATCAGGTTCAGCGCGAGGCGGACCTGCATCGCGGCGGTTTCCGGCTCGGTCTTGAAGGTGGTCCAAGGTGCGTTGGCTTGCAGATACTCGTTACCCAAGACCCAGATCGCCCGCAGCTCTGCCGCCGATTTGCGGACCTCCATCGCGTCCATATGACCTTCATAGGCGCGGATGCGGGTGGTCAGATCGGTGATCAGCTGCTGTTCGGCAGGGCCATATGACCCGCCCGCCGGCACGTCCTCGCTGAATTTCGACCGACAAAACTTAGTGATCCGGCTAACAAAATTGCCCAGCACGTCGGCAAGGTCTTTGTTCACGTCCGTCTGGAAGTTTTCCCACGTGAATTCCGCGTCAGAGGATTCCGGCGCATGGGACAAAAGCCACCAACGCCAATAGTCTGGCGGGAGAATCTCAAGCGCTTGATCCATGAACACGCCGCGCCCGCGCGAGGTGCTGAACTGGCCGCCGTCGTAGTTGAGATAGTTGAACGACTTGATGTAATCGACCAGTTTCCATGGCTCCTGACTGCCCAGGATCGTGGCGGGGAACGAAAGCGTATGAAACGGCACGTTATCCTTGCCCATGAATTGGGTATAGGTCACGTCCCCCGCGCCTTTGTCCGTGCGCCACCAGCGTTCCCAGTCGGTGCCTTTGCCTGCGTCCTGCCATTCCTGTGCACAGGCGATGTATTCGATCGGGGCGTCAAACCAGACGTAGAATACCTTGCCTTCCATGCCGGGCCAGTCTTCGGTGCCGCGCTTGACCGCGATCCCCCAGTCTAGATCGCGGGTGATGCCGCGGTCCTGCAAACCGTCCCCATCGTTCAGCCATTTCTTGGCGATAGAGGTGGTCAGGATCGGCCAGTCTTTCTTGCTTTCGATCCATGCGGCCAGATCATCCCTCAGTTCGGACTGGCGCAGATAGAGGTGTTTGGTTTCGCGCACCTCCAATTCTGTCGATCCGGAAATGGTGGAATGTGGATTGATCAGATCAGTCGGGTCCAACTGTTTGGTGCAGTTGTCGCACTGATCGCCGCGCGCAGATTCAAAGCCGCAGTTGGGGCAGGTGCCCTCGATATAACGGTCGGGCAGGAAACGGCCATCGGCCACGGAATAGACCTGTTCCTCGGTGACTTCCTTGATCAATCCGACTTCGGCCAAACGACCCGCAAAGGCTTGGGTCAGTTTGTGGTTCTGCGGGCTGGAAGAGCGGCCAAAATGATCGAACGACAAACGAAACCCATCGGCAATCTGCGCCTGAACATCATGCATTTCGGCGCAATAATCGGCGACAGGTTTGCCCGCCTTGGCAGCGGCAAGCTCTGCCGGGGTCCCGTGCTCGTCGGTCGCACATAAGAACAGGACCTCGTGCCCGCGCTGGCGCAGATAGCGGGCATATAGATCGGCAGGCAATTGGCTGCCCACCAGATTTCCAAGGTGTTTGATCCCGTTGATATAGGGGATGGCTGATGTGATCAGATGGCGGGCCATGATGATTGTCCTTACGCGTTTGGCCCTATCTAGCGAGGCTGTGGCGCAGATGCCAGATGTTGCGTGGCGCTGGCGTTTTGCGGGCGGTCTGGGTACACATCAGAAAATCGCGCATTCGTCCAAGGAGAGACCCGATGAAAACCCTGATCGCCGCCCTGACTTTCGCCGCTTTGGGCACAGCCGCACAAGCGCAAGACTTTTATGTCGGTGGCACAGCTGATTATCACTTCCCGCATTCGGGCGATGCCCAGACCGTCGCGTCAGTCGTGGCGGGCATGGGGCTTGGGTCTGGAGCATTCGGCATTGGCGCCGAGGCCGAGGCCGGTTTTCGGATCGCGGGCGACAACGACTATGACACGTCACGGGTGCGGATCTGGACCAGCTATGACTGGGGGGATTACACGCTGCGCTTTGCGGGAGGCGTGACCGAGTATTATTTTGACGCAGGTACCGCAGGCGGTTTCAACTTCGGCCTTGGGGCAGAGCGGGCGATATCGGACACTCTGACGTTGCGCGGCGAGTTTATCCGCGACTTCATGGACACCGATTTCACTTCGGACGTCACGACCACGCGGGTCGCTGTGATCTACAACTTCTAGCGTTCGCGGCTGCGCCCCAACAGGCGGCCAATGCTGAAACTGGTGCGCGGCGCATAAACATAGCGTGTGCGGTCCTCTGGCGCGCGCCGCACGCGCATCCGGAACAGGCCGAAGATCACCAGCACGACATGGCCCGCCGAGATGAAGTAGAACAGCGCCTCTGGACCATAGCTGCCGATCAGGGCCGATGTGGTATAGGGGGCGGCAATCGCGCCGATCGCATAAAAGAACATATGGGCCGCAGAGAGTTCGACCCTTTGCTCAGAGGTCGCGAAATCATGGGCGTGGGCCGTTGCGACCGAATAGATCGGAAAGGTCGTCAGGCCAAAGAAAGCCGAGGCCAAAAGGATGCTGGTAGTCCCGTTTCCGGAGGTGGCCACCGTAACGGCACAGGCGACAATCGCCGCGACCGACAGCCAGATCATCACCCAGCGGCGGTCGAACTTATCGGCCAGCCAACCCACCGGATACTGCGCCAGCGCACCGCCCGCCACATAGGCGGCAAGGAAAGAGCCGATCTGATTGGGGGTCAAACCGACCTCCTGCCCGTATATCGGACCCACCATCCGGAATGACGCGCTCGATAGCGCTGCAACGATCACTGCGGCCACGCCCATGGGTGAACAGGCCCAGGCAAGGGCAGGGCGCAGGCGTGTGGCTTTGGGCGTTTCGGGTTGCGGCAGGCGGGTCAGCGCCAAAGGCAGCAAGGACGCGCAACACAGGATCGTCAGGATATTATAGGCGATATAGGTTTCCAGATCGGCCAATGTGCCGATCATAAGCTGCGCCACCAGTGATGCACCCATATCGGCCATCCGGTAGCTGCCCATCGCGCGGCCGCGGGTTTCGTTGGTGACTTTGGCCTGCAACCATGCCTCGACCACGGTATAGCAGCCCGCGACGCAAAGGCCCGATCCGATCCGGCAAAGCGCCCAGAACCAAGGGTCCACCACGATCACATGCGCGGCCAACCCGATGGCCCCCATCGCGGTAAAGGTCGCAAAGGCACGGCTATGCCCGACACTGCCCATCAGGCGCGGGGCCCACCAGCAACCGATGAAGAAGCCAAAGAAATGCGCAGAGCCCAGAAAACCGACCTCCGGCTGCGAAAATCCGCGATCCAACCCCGTCAGCGCATCCAGCGGACCGACCCCGCCCGAGGACAGTTGCAAAAGGGCGATGGACAGGAACAAAGCCGCAAAGGAAATGAGCATACGCATAGGCGGACCCTGCGCTAGGTCACGGGCTGCTGCCAAGACCTAATCGACCACCCGAATGTCGTGTTTGTGCCCTTGCCCCTGCCGCGCATCACATTAGGGTCTGGCTCGACATTCATTTAGAGGCAGACCGATGAAACAACTCCCCCTTGGCCGGACCGATATCATGGTCTCTGAATGGTGCTTGGGCACCATGACTTATGGCAACCAGACCCCTGAAGCAGATGCGCATACCCAGATCGACATGGCGCTGGATGCGGGAATCAACTTTATCGATACCGCCGAGATGTACCCGGTGAATCCGATCCGCGCCGAAACCGTGGGACTGTCGGAACAGATCGTGGGCAACTGGCTGGCCAAGACCGGGCGGCGTGATGAGGTCGTGATTGCCACCAAAGTATCGGGTAACAACCCCGGTTGGGTCCGAGAAGGGCGCGGCTATGATGGTGCCGTGATCCGCGAGGCGGTTGAGACCTCGCTCAAGCGGCTGCAAACGGACGTGATCGACCTTTACCAGATGCACTGGCCCATCCGAGGCTCATATATGTTCCGCCAGAACTGGACCTATGACCCTTCGGGCCAGAACCGCCAACAAACGATGGACCATATGATGGATGTGCTCGGCGCGCTGGGCGACATGGTCAAGGCGGGCAAAATCCGCGCGATCGGCATGTCCAACGAAAGCGCCTGGGGCATGACCAAGTGGATTGATCAGGCGGAAAGCGCAGGCTTGCCGCGTATGGCGTCCGTGCAGAACGAATATTCATTGCTCTGCCGCCTGTATGACACCGATATGGCTGAAATGGCGGTGAACGAGGATGTGACCCTGTTGTCATTCTCGCCACTGGCGTGTGGTCTTCTGACGGGCAAATACCAGAACGGGCAGGTGCCCGCAGGTAGCCGTTTGTCGATCAACGGTGATCTGGGTGGGCGCGTGACAGAGCGGCTTTGGCCGGTGACACAGGCCTATCTGGATCTGGCAGCCAAACATGGGCTTGATCCGGTGCATATGGCGATGGCGTGGCAGCGGACACGTCCTTTTGCGGTCTCCGCGATCTTCGGGGCCACGACCTCTGCGCAGCTAGAGCAGATTTTGGCGGGCAAGGATGTGGTTTTGTCCGATGACCTGATCGCCGAGATTGATCAGGTACATAAAGCGCATCCCATGCCCTATTGAGCAAGGTGGATTTCAATCCACCTTACCATCCCGCATCTATCGGAATTTCAAACCGTGGTCCCGGGGCTGTGCTGATCTCGGCCAGCCCCATCGCGCGGTAGGCCGAAGCCGCACCCGGATTGTCAGGTGACGTTCCGATCACCAAACGAGACGCGCCAACCTGCATTGCATGCGTGCGGGCCGCTGCAATCAGCGCTTTGCCAATGCCGCGCCCGCGCAAAGGTTCTTCGACAAACAGATGCGCGATATCAAGCAGATCGCCGTGCAGCATCGGTCTCCAGTGCGGTTCCAGCGCGGCATAGCCCGCAGCCTTGCCATCCATCCGCGCAATCAGGCCCGTCAAAGGCCCGTCAATGAACTGCGCCTGTGTCGCGGCAAGCCCCATCACGCAGGTGTCGCCATGAAAGGCGCAAAGCTTGCGGATCATCCCCAGCAGGTCAGGCATGTCTTTGGGGGTCACATGTGTAATGTCGGTCATCGTGTCGTCCTTGCGGTTTTGCCTCCGCAAGGACAGCAGATCACAGCAACCCTTGCGGGCGGCTGTTGAGGTAAGATGTCAGAAAGAACCCAGCAGCCGCTATTTGGCGCTGGTAAAATAGACTGTCTGGAATTGGGCCATCTGTGTCATGCCGCTTTCTTTTCAGGAATGTCGCTTGGCTGTCAAGAAATATGCCTTGCGTAAGCCTGCCAAGTTGCCGAAGGTCTGCAAAAATCAAAGACCGGTCAGGGAGAAAATACCAATGCCACTTCAGATGAACCGCGAAGTCTTTATCACTTGCGCCGTCACCGGATCAGGGTCGACGCAAGACCGCAGCCCGCATGTGCCCCGTTCGCCCCAGCAGATCGCGGAAAGCGCGATTGATGCCGCCAAGGCAGGTGCCGCCGTCGTGCATTGCCATGTGCGTGATCCTGAAACCGGTGCGCCCTCGCGCCGTGTCGATCTTTACCGCGAAGTGACCGACCGGATCCGCGATGCAGAGGTGGATGTGGTGTTGAACCTGACCGCAGGCATGGGCGGCGATATCATTTTTGGCGGGGTGGAAAACCCGCTACCGACGATCGCTGGCACCGATATGGTGGGGGCCACCGAACGTGTGGCCCATGTGGCCGAGTGCCTGCCCGAAATCTGCACGCTTGATTGCGGCACTATGAACTTTGCCGAAGCCGATTACGTCATGACCAACACGCCGGGCATGTTGGTCGCGATGGGCCGGATGATGACGGCACTGGGCGTCAAGCCCGAGATCGAGGCCTTTGACACCGGCCATTTGTGGTATGCCAAGCAACTGGTCAAGGATGGCGTGCTGGATAGCCCCGCACTCGTGCAGCTTTGCATGGGTGTGCCTTGGGGTGCCCCTGATGACCTCAACACTTTCATGGCGATGGTCAATAACGTCCCGGATGACTGGACCTTCTCGGCCTTTGGCCTTGGACGCAGCCAGATGCCTTATGTGGCCGCCTCTGTGCTGGCGGGCGGGAACGTCCGTGTGGGCTTGGAGGACAATCTGATGCTGGATCGTGGCGTATTGGCGACCAATGCGCAGTTGGTCGAACGGGCTGCAGGCATCATCGAAAATCTAGGCGCAAAGGTGATCGGCCCTGCCGAGGTCCGGGCTAAGCTGGGTCTGACCAAGCGCGCGCCGGTCGCCAAGTGAGAGCATTCCTTTTCGTCCTCGCCTTGGCAGGGTGCGCAACGCAAGACAGCGGCGGGCTCTTTTCCGTTTATCGCGATACTGATGCGCCCATCGCGTCCAAGGCGCTTTTTGAACCAGAGCGCTATCTGGGTGTCTGGTATGAGGTCGCCCGCTATCCCGTGCCGTTCCAGACAGGCTGTGTCGGCGTTACCGCAGAATATGGGTTGCGCGACGACGGACTGCTTTCGGTTCTCAACATTTGCCGCAACCCCGCCGGGGCCGAGACAGCACGCATCGAAGGAACCGCCGAGATTGTCGGTCCGGGCCGTCTCAAGGTGCGCTTTCCTTCGGTGCCCTTTGTCGCTGCGGACTACTGGGTCTTGTGGACTGACGAGGATTATCGCACGGCTGTTGTCGGCGCACCCAATGGGCGTTCGGGTTGGATCTTGAACCGAACCCCCGAAATCCGTGCAGACAGGTTCGAGGCAGCGCGTGATATACTCGAATTCAATGGTTACGATCTGACAAGACTTTTGGAGGTGCCGTCATGAGACGTCTGGTTTTGGTGAGCATCCTGGCTTTGGCCGCATGCGAGGGAGCAGGGATGGCGACATCGGGAAGCGGTATGCGCGAATACATGGTCATCGGAAGTCGAATGACTTTTGATGAATGCCGCGCAAGCGGTGGTCTGATCATCCGTGACAGCAACACCGCCATGGTCGCCTGTGACCCGTCCATCCGCCGTGAGTCCATACCGGCAGACGAATTCGACCACCCCAACGACAAATCTGGATCCTGATCAATGACACCTCATATAGCAGCGATAATCGGCGGCGGCGTGATCGGTGGCGGCTGGGCCGCCCGTTTTCTGTTGATGGGCTGGGATGTGCGCGTCTTCGACCCTGATCCGCAAGCCGAACGTAAAATCAACGAAGTCTTGGCCAATGCGCGGCGGTCCTTGCCGGGCCTGTCAGATGTTGCTTTGCCTGCCGAAGGCACGCTGAGCTATCATGCGACGATTGATACGGCTGTCGCTGGCGTGGACTGGATACAGGAAAGCGTGCCAGAGCGGCTGGACCTCAAGCTGAAGGTCTACAAGACGATTCAGGACCATTGCCCGCATGATGCGGTGATCGGATCGTCAACCAGCGGGTTCAAGCCATCCGAATTACAGCAGGGTGCAGTCCGTCCCGAACAAATCGTCGTGGTCCATCCGTTCAATCCCGTCTATCTGCTGCCTCTGGCCGAATTGGTCCCGAGTGCTGCCACCTCTCCCGCCATCGTGGACAAGGCCAAGGCGATCCTGACCGGTATCGGCATGTACCCTTTGCATGTGCGCGCCGAGATCGATGCCCATATCGCCGACCGCTTTCTCGAAGCTGTCTGGCGCGAGGCCCTTTGGCTGATCAAGGACGGTATCGCCACGACCGAGGAAATCGACAACGCGATCCGCTATGGTTTCGGTCTGCGCTGGGCGCAGATGGGCCTTTTCGAGACCTACCGCATCGCGGGCGGCGAGGCGGGCATGCGCCATTTCATCGAACAATTCGGCCCCTGCCTTGAATGGCCCTGGACCAAACTGATGGACGTGCCGGAACTGACCGAAGAATTGATCGACGCTGTCGCGGGCCAGTCTGATGCGCAATCGGGTCAATATACGATCCGCGAGTTGGAACGGGCGCGGGACAATAACCTTGTGACCATTCTGCGCGGGCTCAAGGCGCAGGATTGGGGTGCGGGTAAACTGCTCAACGCCCAAGACCGCAGAGTTGAGGGCGACGTGGCCCTGCCTGCCGATCTCAGCAAACCGATCGTGACGGTTCACCGTCCTGTCCCCTTGGACTGGACCGACTACAACGGGCACATGAACGAAGCCCGCTATTTGCAGGCCTTTGGTGATGCCACGGACCGGATGATGCTTCTGGTCGGATGCGATGCCGACTATGTCGCGACGGGCGGCAGCTTTTTCACGGCAGAAACCCATATCCGCCATCTGGACGAAGTTCATGCCGGTGCGGTCATCCGCATCGAAACCCAAGTCCTTGCGGGCGCGGGCAAGAAAATGCACCTCTTCCACCGTATGTTCGAGGGCGACCGCGAACTGGCGACGGGCGAGCATATGCTGATCCACGTGAGCCTTGCCACACGCAAAGCCGCAGAACCCGCCCCTGCCTTGGCCGCAACGCTGGCGCGTTTGGCCCAAGCGCATGCGACCCTGCCGAAACCCGAAGGGGCGGGCAAAGCTGTCGGAGTGCGCGGCTAGGTCACCCGCGTGATCAGGCGGTCGAAGTAGGCCGCCAGATCACGCTGACTGACGCTTGCGGCCCGCACAAGCTGGTCGAAATGGGCGGTGATCGCCGTGACCCGTTCGGTATCGCGGAACACAAGATAGTTGCGTCCGATATAGATCACAGCCAGCAGTGGCCCAAAGATCGTCACAGGGGCCGAATACAACTGGCGCTGGTCATAAAGATGCAGCCGCAACGACGGATAAAGCTGCGTATGCAGGTCGCGGAACTGTTCAAGCTGGGCCTTGCGCAACCCAACAGACAGACCTGCGTAATACCCTTCGGCGCGGGCAAAGGTATCGAGTTCGGACAGCGGTATCGCCATTTCGTAGTCCGAGCGCGCGCCGCGCATCCAGTCCAGCCTGTCAGAGCTGGCGCCAATCGCCTGCTCGATCGTCTTGCCCACCGACGGCGCATATTCCCAACGCAGCATGTCTTTTGTCTTGAGCATATCGGGCAGGGCAGCGGGGACATGGCGGATTTTGTATCCTGCGGCCTCTTGGTGCCATGCAAATATCTGGTCATCAACCATCGCGCGCGGTGCTTCGGTCATGGAAATGGCGGCGGCCACCAGATCGACCGCCTGTTCGGGACGGTCCGACAGCCCCAGCAGCCAATCCGCACTGACCCCAAGCCCCGCCGCGCATTCCGCGACCAGTTGCGCATTTGGCAAGCGTGCGCCCGTGTCTTTGAGCAGTTGCGACAGGGTCGAGCGGTCAACACCAGCCCGCCGTGCCAGCGCGCTCTGGGTCATATTGGCCTGCGTCATACCCGCGATCAGGCGATCACGGAAAAGCTGCGCACGGTCACGTTTGTCAATTTTTATCACCATACTCCATTTTAATCACAAATTTGGGATTTTGTGAACTAGTCTCTGGATGGTTCCAATCCGCTTGGTCCGCTAGTGCTAAGTCATGGGAAAAAAAGAAAAGATCGTGCCTGCGCAGATCGAGTGGCCGACGCTGATGTTGATCTTGGCATGCTATGCCACTTGGGGTGCAGCACTTTGGCTCTTGCCGCTGCCCTTGGGGATCATAATTGGCGGCATCACCATCGCCTTGCACGCATCGCTGCAACATGAAGTGATCCACGGCCACCCGTTCCGCGGCCAATGGCTGAACGATCTGATCATCTGGCCGCCGCTGATGCTGACCGTGCCCTATGCCCGTTTCAAGGCGACGCATCTGGCACACCACCATGATGAAATCCTGACCGACCCCTATGATGACCCCGAAACCAATTATCTGGACCCCGGCGTATGGGAACGGCTGCCGCGCATGTTCCAAGCGCTTTTGCGGTTCAACAATACTGTTGCGGGGCGCTTGCTGGTCGGGCCACTGATCGGGACGATCGCCTTTGCGATCTGCGAATGGCGGTCGCGCGATGCAACCATTATGCGTGGGTGGCTTTGGCACCTGCCGGCGGTGGCTGTGGTCTTGGCAGTGGTTGCGGTCTCACCCATGCCGATCTGGGCCTATCTGGTTGCCGCCTATCTGAGCATGTCGATCATCAAGCTGCGCACCTTTCTGGAACACCAAGCGCACGAGCGTGCCAGCGGACGCAGTGTGATCGTCGAAAACGGTGGTGTCTTTGGCTTCCTCTTCCTTAACAACAACCTGCATGTGGTCCATCACATGCACCCGCGCGTGGCGTGGTATGCCCTGCCAGGACTTTACCGCGCGCGGCGCGACCACTATCTGCGGCGCAATGGCGGCTATGTGTTTGCATCCTACCGCGAGGTGATCCGGCGCTATCTTGTGACGCCGAAAGACCCGGTCGCGCACCCCCTCTGGCGGCGCTAGATTTTTAGGGGCATAGGGGGTTCATGGAACCCTGGATCCTGATCACAATCGGTGCGGCGGCGGCGCAAACCTTGCGGTTTATGCTGCAAAAGCAACTCAAAGGTCTGGCGCTTTCGACCGCCGGAGCAACTTTTGCACGGTTCATCTATTCCGCGCCTTTGGTCGCTGTCATCGCGATCCTCTATGCGACGACAACGGGGCAGGGTGCGCCGGATATTCCTGCGGCCTTCTGGCCTTTTGCGCTGGCGGGCGGCACATCGCAGATTTTGGCGACCATGTGTGTTGTGGCATTGTTCAGTCACCGCAACTTCGCCGTTGGGATCACTTTCAAGAAAACCGAAGTCCTGCTCAGCGCGCTTGTCGGTTTCCTGATTCTTGGTGACACGTTCACCGCGCCCACGATTGCCGCGATGTGTCTGGGTCTGGTGGGCGTGCTTTTGCTGTCGGATCAGCCGGGCGGTATCGGGCGCTGGTATCAGCGGATATTCAGCCGCGCGACCGCCTTGGGTCTGGGCGCTGGCGTCCTGTTCGGAGTTTCCGGCAATGGCTATCGCGGGGCATCGCTGTCGCTGGGCGATGGCGATGTGTTTTACCGCGCTACTATGACCTTGGCCATTGTGACGGCGTTGCAGACCGTGGCGATGGCGCTGTGGCTGGTCTGGCGTGAGCGGGGCGAAATCATGCGGGTCTTGGCCGCATGGCGCGTGGCGGGACTGGTGGGACTGACCAGCATGATCGGGTCGATCTGCTGGTTCACGGCCTACACGTTGCAAAACGCGGCCTACGTCAACGCAGTGGGCCAGATCGAACTGCTGTTTTCTCTGATCATCGGTGCATTCGTTTTTGGGGAGAAAGTGACGGCGCGCGAATGGCAAGGATTGCTCGTGTTGACGTTCAGCATAGTGCTGCTGGTTTTGCTGCTCTAAAGCAGGCTGCGGCCACCCAAGCGGCTGACCAGATGCGCCTCGTCATCATTGCGAAAGAAGGGCACGCTGGCGGGTGGGCCACCGCGCGTAATATGGCTGGACAATTCGGCCAGTACCACTTGGGTAATAAAGGGCAGATTGAACTGGCGGGCCTGTGCCAAAGGGACCCACTGCAGATGGGCCAGTTCATCCTCGGCATTGGAAAAATCATCGGGTGGCGTGACCAGATCGGCGGCGTCGGCCAGAAAGAACCGCGCATCAAAGCGGCGCGGTGGGCCGACCGGCGTGATGGCGCGAAAGAAGAACTGCAGAGCCGTTGCATTGGGAACGTGGCCAGTGGCGGCAAACCCGCGCCAACCTTGCGGTGGATCGGTCCACGGTGCTGGGGTGCCAAGGACTTGGCCGGTCTCTTCCCATAACTCGCGGATCGCAGCGGCGGCCAGTGCGGCGGCAGGAACAGTGCTTTCGCTTTCAAGGCGGGTTTGGTCCAGGTCCGGTAGCGGGGTCAGCGGGACCGCCGCATCATTGCGATCCACAGCTCCACCGGGAAATACGAATTTGCCGGGCATGAAGGCCGCAGAAGCGCCACGCTGGCCCATCAGAACTGCGGGATTTTTGTCAGCGTCGCGAAGGACAATCAGGGTCGCAGCGTCGCGAATGGCCGTTTTGTCCATGCTTGCCCTTTGTCCTGCCTCAGTGGTTGTGGCCGAACCCGTGCATCCGCCGGGCCCATTGAATGGCCACAACCATGCCCTTCATGCGCGGCAAAAGAAAGAGCGACAAGGCCACAGCACCGGTGGTGAGCACAGTCGCCATAACGATGGGTTCGGGCCGAAAATGAACCCACATCAGGTGAATGGCGAAACCCATGATGTGGCCCACCAGCAGGATCGTCAGATAGGCGGGGCCGTCATCCGCACGGTGATGAAAGAGTTCTTCGCCGCATTCCGGACAGGTATCGGCCACCTTCAGATATTTGGTGAACATGTGACCCTTCCCGCAGTTCGGGCAGCGCTCGCGCCAGCCACGCAGCAGCGCTTGGCGTGTGGGGCGGTCTTCGATCTGGGTGTAGGCGTCCGACATTTGTGTTCTCCATCGTTGCCCCTCACATGGACCATATGCGCATGATTTGCAAAGGGCATCGTGCCCCGCAAACCCTCGGGCGGATTTCAGCTTTGGCCGAAGGTCGTGGCGCTAGGCGCGGGATATCCAAGAGCAAGAAGGAATTTCCAGATCATATTGCCGGAATTTGCCCGCGAGTAGGTCATCCAATTCAGTGATCGCAAGCGTCCGCGTTGCGCCAAATCGCTGTCGTTCAGTGCTCTTATTTGGATATCCGATGTCCAATGGTATGCCACCGATCACAGGCATCGCCACCCGCTCGACCGCCAATTTCTGTCACCGGATATGTCAAGATAGCGATCCTTGATCTGGCATGGATAAACCTCGATAGCTTTGTTACTTATTGCGTTGAAATCGGGAGCGGGTGCGCTACTGTTTACGGATAATTTTGGGTGGAGAATAGAATTGGCAGACACGCTTAAAGGACTACTCGAGAGCCACGAGAGCTCGGCACATGCAATCGGCGCGCCGGATCGCGACTGGTTGACCTACGGTGAGCTAAGAGCGCTTGCTGTAGACGTGGCGACTTTGCTGCATGGAGCGGGCATCGGGCGTGGCGATCGGGTGGGGATCGTGCTGCCAAACGGTCCCGAAATGGCGACCGCCTTCATCACCATTGCACAGACAGCTGTGACGGCACCGCTGAACCCTGCCTACCGCGAAGACGAATTCGCATTTTATATGGAAGACTTGAAAGCCAAGGCGGTGGTCTTGATGGAAGGCGACGACGGCCCTGCGAGCGCTGCCGCCGAAAAACTGGGTATCACGGTCCTGCGGCTCAAGAGCGATGCGGGGAAACCCGCTGGATACTTCACGCTGCAGACCGAAAGCACAGGCACCTGCGATCAAGCGCCACCCGAAGCAGATGATGTTGCCCTGATCCTGCACACTTCCGGCACGACATCGCGGCCCAAGATCGTTCCGCTGCTTCAGTCAAACGTCGCGGCATCCGCGCAGAACATTGCCAAGTCGCTGGATCTGACTGCCGATGATCGGTGCATGAATGTGATGCCACTGTTTCACATCCACGGGCTTTTGGCGGCTGTGTCTGCCACTTTGTCATCAGGCGGTCAGGTATGGTGCGCGCCCGGATTTGACGCGTTGCGCTTTTTCGGCTGGCTGCGTGATGCGGACCCGACCTGGTACACAGCGGTTCCAACGATGCACCAAGCAATCCTGTCGCGCGCCGCGCGCAACGCCGATGTGATCGAGGGCGCGCGTCTGCGTTTGCTGCGGTCCTCTTCGGCATCGTTGCCCGGACCTGTCATGGAAAAGTTGTTCGAGACTTTCGGCGTTCCTGTGATTGAAGGATACGGCATGACCGAGGCTGCACATCAGATGTGTTCAAATCCGCTCAGACCCGGAGCGCAAAAGCCGGGTGCCGTGGGGGTCCCTGCGGGGCCGGAAGTACGCATCGCGCATGAAGTCGAGCCGCAATTGGTTGACAATAGCATGATTGGCGAGGTCGTGATTTCCGGGGCCAATGTGACACCCGGCTATGAAAGCAACCCCGATGCCAACGCTAAGAACTTTTTTGAAGTTGATGGGAAGCGCTGGTTCCGCACCGGCGATCAGGGCACCTTTGATGCTGATGGCTATCTCACTCTGACGGGGCGTTTGAAAGAGATCATCAACCGTGGCGGCGAAAAGGTCAGCCCGCTTGAGGTCGACGGCGTGCTGTCTGCGCATCCCGCTATTGCGCAGGTCGTGACCTTTGCGCTCCCGCATCCGAAGCTTGGCGAAGAAGTGGCCGCGGCAGTTGTGTTGCGTGAGGGAGAAGAAATAACCGAGCGCGATGTCCGGAACTTTGCAGCTGAACGGCTTGCCGATTTCAAGGTGCCGCGCAAAGTGATCATTCTTGACGAAATTCCCAAAGGAGCGACTGGGAAAATGCAGCGGATCGGTCTGGCTGAAAAGCTGGGCCTTGTTGATCCGGCAACGTCATGAAGATTTGTGTTTTTGGCGCGGGCGCAATTGGCGGCTACATGGGCGCAAAGCTTGCCGAGGCTGGTGCCGACGTAAGTCTGGTCGCGCGCGGACCGCATCTGGCTGCCATGAAAGCGAACGGGTTGACCCTGATCGAGGAGGGCGTGTCAAAGACGGTGCCGGTGACGGTATCGGATAACCCTGCCGATCTTGGGCCGCAGGACTATGTCATTGTGACGCTCAAAGCGCATTCGGTCCCGCCTGTCGTTGACAAGATGATGCCACTTATCGGTGAGAATACGACCATTGTTTCAGGCGTAAACGGTGTGCCTTGGTGGTATTTCCACAAGAGTGGCGGTGATCTGGAAGGCACGCGTTTGGCCAGTGTCGACCCGGGCAACGCGCAATGGGATGGTTTTGGCCCTGACAGAGTTTTGGGCTGCGTCGTCTATCCCGCAGCCGAAGTGGTAGAACCCGGTGTTGTCAAACACATCGAAGGGAACCGCTTTTCTCTTGGCGAGCCTTCCGGCGAGAAAACCGAACGCGCGATGGAACTGTCCAAAGCCCTGACTGCGGCGGGCCTGAAGGCACCGGTGCGTCCCAAGATACGCGATGAGATCTGGGTCAAACTTTGGGGCAATCTCTCGTTCAATCCGATTTCAGCCCTGACACACGCGACCCTTGATGTGCTTTGCACTGATCCCGGTACGCGTGAGGTTGCACGGAACATGATGCTTGAAGCGCAGTCGATTGCCGAAAAACTTGGTGTGAAGTTCCCTATCGACGTTGATCGTCGTATTCAGGGGGGTGCGGAAGTCGGTGCGCACCGCACGTCCATGTTGCAAGATTTGGACGCTGCGCGCCCGATGGAGATTGATGCGCTGGTTGGGTCTGTCCAGGAATTGGGCCGTGTCACTGGAACGCCTACTCCGACGATCGACACAGTTCTTGCCCTGGTTCAGCTACGCGGCAAGGTCGCTGGTCTTTACAGCTGACGAGACCCCGTTCTTTCTAGCGCGTGAAAAGCCAGCGTTGTTACGCTGGCTTTTTCTTGTTTCCGAGTTTCCTGCGGATCAAGTTGAATGCAGGCAGGAAAATCAGGATCAAGGCAGCGATCGTGATCGGCCCAGCGATAGGACGTGTAAAGAAGATCGACGGATCACCGGAAGACAGCAGCAGCGACTGGCGCAATGTCGGTTCTGCAATAGGGCCCAGCACGATAGCAAGTACAGCTGGCGCAAGTGGGTAATCGAACTTGCGCAGAAAGAACGCCCCGAACCCAAAACCGATCATCAGCCAGAGATCGAAGATATCACGCATGGCCGCGTAGCCGCCGACGATCGAAAGCACAAAAATAACCGGTGCCAGTATCGTAAAGGGCATCCGCAACATCCAGATGAAGACCGGGATGAACGCAAGGTTGATCAGAACAGCGGCCACATTCGAGATATAGAACGAGCCGATCAATCCCCAGACAAACTCTTCTTCGTCCACAAAAAGCCTTGGCCCCGGCACCAAGCCCCAAATCACCATCCCGCCAAGCAAGATAGCCGTTGTCGGAGAACCGGGGATACCCAGCGTCAGCATCGGAAGCATTGAACCGGTCGATGCCGAGTTATTTGCAGCCTCGGGTGCTGCCACACCATCGATAGAGCCCTTGCCGAACTCTTTGGGATTGCGCGACACCATTTTGGCGACGCCATACGACATCAGCGATCCCGGTGTTGCGCCAGCCGCAGGCAAGATACCCACAAAAAAGCCGAGGAAAGAGCCGATCATGCTGCCTTTCCAGCCGCGTTTGGTCGCTTCTTTTGTATCCGACGCCATCCCTTTTAGGGTCATCTTTGGTGTTGTTGCCGTGACTTCACCACGGGTCTGGTCGATGGTCCAAAGCATTTCGCCAATGCCATAGACACCAATCGCAAGGACAAGAAATCCAATTCCCTGCAAAAAGCCGTTGTATTCGAACAAAACAAGTCGAGGCGCACCTGATATCTGGTCAAAGCCGACAGCGCCTAGAACAAGACCAAGACAGATCGACAAAATCGTCTTGGGAATGTCATCTCCTCCCAAGCCAACGAAGGTCGCAAATGCCAGCAGCATCAGGGCAAAGATCTCGGGCGGGCCAAAGGACAGCGCGACCGACGCCAACAGCGGTGCAAACAAGGTAAAGAGGATATTCGCAACCGTCCCGCCAACGAAGGACGCAAGAGCCGCTGTAACAAGGGCAAGACTCGCACGTCCTTGAAGCGCAAGCGGCCTGCCGTCAAATGTCGTTGCCACCGCCGTCGACGCACCCGGAATTCCCAAAGTGATCGAGGACACGGCCCCGCCATACATCGCCCCATAGTAGATCGCTGCAAGAAAGATGATTGCCGAACCAGGAGGCACCAGAAACGTGACCGGTAGCAAGATCGCGACGCCGTTCACGGACCCCAGCCCCGGCATTGCACCAATAAACAAGCCCATGGTGACCCCGAGAAGGATCATCAGGATGTTCAGAGGCTGAAGCGACAACAGCATACCATTGCCAAGTAGAGAAAGGACTTCCATCGTCAGGTGCTTCCTTTGGGTAGAGGCGGCGCGGCCTCAGTAAATGATGTCGTAGAGAAAGTTGAAGACCGGATCGGTGAAAGGCAAACCGGAAGGCATCGTGATCCGCATCGCCCCTTCAAAGAAGAAGAACAAAGCGATAGGGCTGATGATCGCCATGGATAAGCTCAGGACCAGGCTATGCCGTCCGAGAAACCAAGTGTAATAGAACAAGAACACGGCGATAGCGCCATACATCGAAATGATGCTTACGAGCGCGACAAAGCCGATGATCCCACCGCCGACGAAAATCAGCGAACGCCAGCCGTGGCTATCGAGGACCGGTTCATCCGACTGAGAAGGCGGGCTTGTGCCACGCCACCAGTTGAACGCGATCGCCAAGCAAGAGATCAGCATGATGAAAGAAAGCCAAAAAGGCCAGGCGCCCCCGCCTGGTCCCGTTCCTGCGATATATCCAATGGGTAGTTCGGTGCTCTTCCACATCAGATAGATGGAGAAGAGGGCCAGAAATCCGGCGGTTACAATTTCGCCAACTCGCATCTGGCCCTCCTTGTTTATTCAAACCCGACGTAAGGCATAAAGTGTCGTGGTCGCGTCGTTCTTATTCACCCAAGGCGGCAAGCAGCGCCTTGTGGTTTTCAACCTGAAGTGCCCAGTAGTCGCGCTGCTCATCTGCATTCATCCAAAGTGGAGAGAGGCTTTCTGACTCAAGGTAACCCTGCCATGCTTCGGTTTCGTAGATCGTTGCGAACAGTTCCTGATAGTAGGCCGCGGCCTCATCAGACATGCCCGGCGCACCAACAACAGCGCGCTGGTTGTAGTAAGAGAAATCCTGACCCATCTCTTTCATCGTGGGCACATCCGGATAAGCAGGGATGCGTTCATCAGAGAATGCCAGAAGCGGAACAAAATCACCGGCTTCGTAGAAACCTTTGGCCTCGGCAGGGTTGTTCACGGTTGCCATGATCTGTTGGCCTGCAAGGTCTTTGGCAACAGCGCCACCGCCGTCATAAGGAATGTACTTGACGTCCAGGTCATAGGCGCCGGACATGAAGGCAATCACGATGCTGTCTTCCTGACCTGCTCCAGTTCCGCCCATCACATATTCGCCACCCATTTCTTTGACGGTGTCGATATACTGCTCGAAAGTCGTGATACCGCTGTCCTTGTGTACCCAAAGCACAAACGGATCGACGCCCATCATCGCGATGGGGGTAAAGGTCTGGATATCAATACCCAGGTCTGACTGGCGCAACGGGGTCGTGAAGAAAGAATTAAGTGTCACAAGGATGGTGTGATCGGGGTCATTGGTTGTGCTGAGATGGATCAGGGCTTCTGCGCCAGAACCGCCGCCCTTGTTATTTGGTACAAGCGGACGCGTTGTCAGGTCCTCCTGTTCGGCAATTGCCTGGATAAAGCGTGCGATCTGGTCGGCACCCCCACCCGCACCAGCCATAATGGCAAAATCAATAGGTTTCCGCGGTTGCCAGTCTTGGGCGAATGCCTGAATTGGTGCTGTTGCAAAAATAGATGCGCCAACGATTCCGAGCAGCGTTCGTTTGGTCAAGTTCATTTTATTACTCCCTTTATGGACTTAAGCCGCCAAGAAATCGAGAAAAGTGTTACAGGAGAATGGTCTCCATGATTAACAAGCCTAAGTAGCATTAGTAATTATCTTGTTGAAATTGCATTTCAAGTAAAACTTTGTTGCGCTGGCAATGAATACACTAGTGTACCAAAACCACAGGAATTTCTGCTTTGTCTACAACGACTTGCGTATTTCCGCCAAAGAGAGTTTCGCGCTCATGGTTTTGTCCGTAAGCACCCATAATCAGCAGATCGGCGTGGAGTTCTTCGGTGATGCGCAACAAGGCCTCTGCTGGGTTTCGGACCTCAAAGCGATGCACTTCGGCAGAGATACCGCGTAGACGGTAGTACTCGACCAGTTCCTCTGCAGGGGCGCCATGCGGCTCGCCTTTCCCGCCCGCGAGGATTGTGACGGACTGGGCGGACTTGGCAATATCGAGGGTCATTGCGACGGCGCGCGATGCTTCTAACGATCCGTTCCAAGCGACTGTAATGCGACTTCCGAAATCCGGTGGCACGGCGCGGTTGGGCGGACACATCAAGACCGGGCGGCCGGTGCGGAAAAGCGCTGACTTCAGTGAATTCGCACCGAGGTTGCGGTCTCGGTCCGGCTTGGCGACGACAATGATATCTGCCAGCCTGCCGTTATGTTTGATGACATCGGCCATCATCCCATATTCTTCCAGAAATTCGACCGAAGCCGTGCGCGGCATAGGTCTGTCGGTTTCGGTCAGTGCAAGCGACTGCGTCAGCGCGTGCAATTGCGCGCGAACGGCCTGTTCTTGCTGGTCTGCCAGTTCGGTCGCCTGCTGGATCATGGTCTCGCGCGCGAAAGCTGGCAGCGCACGGCTAAAGGGCATCAGATCCTCGGCCCGTGCGCGACAGTGGGTCACGATGATATGTGCATTATGAAGGCGTGCGAGCGCCGCAGCATGCCCAAGCACCGTTTCGATCATGCCATCGCCGCGAACTGGAACGATTATTCTACTGAGCATGTGTTCTTTTCCTTCAAATAACGTCCGAGTTCGATGAGTCCGGCCCTTGCCGCAAGACCATCCAACGATAGCCAGCCGATGAATTGCGTTCTGGTTTCACGATCCTGCAGCGACATGTGATCTGCAGTCAAGTTGCTTGGCCGCGCAGGCGGAAGATCCATCACATCAAGCGGTGCTGGCGGGCCGTCAAAGCCCGCCCATCGCTGGCTGACAGTGCTGCCGGTTTTCGCTCCGGACCCTGCAAGTTGCGCCGGCTATCTGTGGCGCGGGCCGTGCAACAGGTTTTTTTGCAAAGACCGCGACGGAAGTTTTCCTGACCTGCGTTGAAGGAGGGTCAGCAGCGACACAGCGCTGCCCCAAACGCAAAAGGAAACACGATGAAAACGAAAATCATGATGGCCGCCGTTCTCGCCGCATTGGTCGCAACCGCCGGTGCAGCGCAGCCGCAAAACCAGCGCGAGCGTCCTGATTTCACGACACTTGATCTGGATGGCGACGGTGCGTTGACACGCGAAGAACTGCTAGCCCATGGCGAGGCACGTTTCGCAACAGTCGACGCAAATGGCGATGGCGCGGTGTCTGCGGACGAACTGATTGCAGCCTCTAACGCCCGTGCAGCGGAACGTGCTGCCGCGATGATCGCACGTCTGGATGAAAACGGTGACGGGGTGCTGCAACAAGATGAAATGCAGCCGCGTCGCGGTGATGGTGATCGCGCAGCCCGCATGTTCGAACGTGTCGATGCCGATGGAAATGGCACCATTTCCCAAGAGGAATTCGACACTGCAAGAGAACGGCACGGTGATCGCCATGGTCAAGGCCCGCGCGATCGGGGCTAATCAGGACGGCGGCCGGGCGTGTCTCATGCCCTGCCGCCAATTGCCTTGGTCAGCCAATCCGGCTAGCACTTTGCCCAATGAACCCACAGTCAGATCCTTTTGCGGGAGCATCGGACGCCGCAGTCTTGGCGGCCTTCGCCAATGGCGATCAGCAGGCTGCGCGGATCTTGACCCAGCGCCTGTTGCCGCGCGTCTTGGCGCAGGCCACCCGAATGCTGGCAAACCCGACCGAGGCAGAAGATGTGGCTCAGGATGCAATGATGCGCCTTTGGAAGATCGCACCCGCGTGGCGACAGGATGAAGCACAGGTCAGCACATGGCTTTACCGTGTTGTGGCCAATCTTTGCACCGACAGGCTCCGCAAACGCCGGGGTGGCCTGTCGCTGGATCAGGTCGCAGAACCAATGGATAGCGCACCAAGCGTTGCTGCAAATATGCAGACGCAGACGCGCATGAAGGCCCTGTCGGATGCTCTGGCGCAACTGCCTGAACGGCAGGCTCAGGCGGTGGCGCTGCGACATCTCGAAGGGTTATCCAATCCAGATATCGCGCAAATCATGGACATCAGCGTGCGGTCCGTGGAAAGTTTGACAGCACGCGGAAAACGGGCCTTGGCCGATTTGATGGCAGGGCGGAAAGCAGAACTGGGGTACGACGATGACTGACCCAAAAAAGGATGATCTGGACGATCTGTTCGCTGATATGCGCAATCTTGCCGTCGTGCCAAGCGACGCGCTGATGACGCGTGTTCTGTCGGATGCCGCGACGGTCCAGCCCCAAAACGTTGTGCGCGACCGTCCGCGACAAGATATCTGGAACCGGATGCTGGAGGCGATCGGCGGCTGGCCTTCTTTGGGCGGTCTCGCGGCTGCGACGGTTGCCGGCATCTGGGTTGGCGTGGCCCCGCCGACATCAGTGCAGGACATCACCGCTTTTCTGATCGGTGATCAGGAGAGTTTGGAACTGATCCCGACCGAAGTGTTGCTTGTGGCTGGGGATTTTGTCGATGGCTGATCAAGAGAAGCAAGCCGCGAAGCCAAGCCGCCTTTGGCGTAGTGTGTTGGTGCTATCGCTGGCCCTGAATCTGGCCGTTGTCGGTGTGGTTGCGGGGGCTGTGATTTCGGGGCGTTTCGGCGACGGCCCACCGCGCAGCTTTGATCTGGGGTTGGGTCCGGTGACCCGCGCCTTGACCCAAGACGAGCGGCGCGAGATCGGGCGGGCGTTGCGCCGGGACCGCGGATTGCGCAGTTTCGATCTGCGGGGCCGTGTGTCCGCAATGGTCGCGGCAATTCAGGCCGAGCCCTTTGACGAGGCCGCGCTGCGCGGCCTGATGGCCGAACACGCGGCACGTGTCTCAGAGGTGCAAGCCAAGGCCCAAGATGCATTTGTGGACATGATATCCCAGATGAGCCCGGAACGCCGCGCCGCCTTTGCGGATCAACTGATCCAGGAACTGTCGCGCGACCGCCCCGAAAGAACCCGTCCTTCAGGCGGCTGATTTGCTGATCGCAACCTGATTGCGGCCTGCTGATTTCGCCGCATAGAGCGCCTTATCGGCCAGATCGCAGATTCTTTCCAAACCTGGCGTTTCCCCGCATGCCTTGTCGCTGACAGCGACACCAACCGACACACTGACCTTGATATCTTCTTGGCCGGCGCCAAGGTCAAAAACCGTATTATTGACCACCCGACGTAGCCGGTCAGCGGCAAGTTTGGCTTGCCTGATGGTGGTCCGTGGCATCGCAACCAGAAATTCCTCTCCGCCCATCCGCGCGACCATATCGACAGCGCGCAAATTCTTGCACAGCCGGTCAGCCAACTGGATCAACAGGCGGTCGCCAGCTGCATGACCATAGCTGTCGTTCACGACCTTGAAGTGGTCGATGTCGATCATCATCACCGCGAATGGTCTGTCTGATTTGTCTGCATCCTCGGCCATGCGCGTGAGGTGGGGAATAACATAGCGGCGGTTGTAAAGACCGGTAAGCGGATCGGTAATGGCCGCATGAAGCCCGCTGCGCAACGTATCACGGAGCCGGTCATTTTGGTGTTTGCGCCGGATCAAAGCCTTGGCGCGCAGTGCCATTTCGCGCATGTCCTTGTCTGCTTGCACAACATCATCCGCCCCGAGATCAAGAAACATGGCAGCAACCTGAGGCAAGTCCGCATCAACCACGACCAGTTGCTTGGCAAGCCGTGTTTCGCTGCGCGACCGCAGATCGGACGCCAAGGCAGAGAAATCATTTTGCCGCAGAGCGCCTGATGTCGCATCAAGAATAAAGAGATCAGGGGCGGGGGTCAGATCCACAACATTCAAGACATTCGCCATATCAAGAAGCTGGACTTTATGGGGCATGGTGCCGCTGAATGTCGCTGACAGGTCTGCCCACCGCTTTGGCCCAGAGGTCACAAAGGCAATCTGGGCTGCGTCCTCGAACAGGGCTGGGGTTTCCTGAAAACCAAGTGCCCGGCTGATGGTGTCGCGCGAGACTAGCTCTTGATGGATGCTGCGCACTCTCAGAAGGCTGCGGATACGGGCCAGCAAAAGCGCATCATTTATAGGATGTGACATGACATCATCCGCACCTGCATCAAGTGCGGCGAACCGTGCATAGGAGGTATCAGGCACGCCGATGGCAATAATCGCTATCGGTGCCGCATCTGCGACAGCGCGGAGCCTGTCACAAAACGCGGTCTGGTCCGCGTCAGCTTGCGCCATATTGATGAGCATAATGTCTGGCCGATGTGCGGCAATCGCAATTTCGGCCTCGGCCAGGTTGGCGCAAGCGTCCACAGCAAAACGGGCAGCAATCATTTTTACTTTCAGGAGGATCCGGTTTGTTGCGATGCTGTCGAAAATCAGAATGCGCGCTGGCAACTTGAACATCCTTCCTTGATGATGGAGCGGCTTGTAGGATGTAAAATCTGCTTTAATGGTTAATAAACTGTTTCCGTCGACGTCAGGAGTTAGAATGAAACAAGAACAGGCCGAGGTTATCGCGCTACAAGGCCTCGCCTGGCTGGCCGGAAATGATGATCTTTGTACCACCTTTCTTGGCACCACGGGCGGTTCTGTCGATGACCTGCGTCAAAGAGCGACCGATCCCGCGTTTCAGGCGGCGGTTCTGGAGTTCATCACGATGGATGACGAATGGATCATCGCCTTTTGTGACAGCGCAGGCATTGGCTATGATCAGCCGCTGCGCGCCCGATATGCCTTGCCCGGGGCTGAAAGCGTGCACTGGACCTAGAGGTCGATCTTAACCGTTGCGCCCGCCTCTTTTGCCCGGCTTTGGCACAGAATCATCGCGCGGCTTTGTTGCGCCTTTGATAGCACAAAGTCGCGGTGCTCGACCGCGCCTTCCAACACGCCGCATTTGCACACGCCACACAGCCCATCGGCGCATTTCACGTCCACATGAACGCCCGCAGCCAGTAGCGCGTCAGAGGCAGATTGATCCGCTGATACCGCAATTTCGCGGCCGTCTTTCAGTGTCAGTGTAAACGGGTGATTGATATAGTCCGGTTGCTCTGGCACCGCGAAATATTCAAGATGGCGGGCGTCTTCGGGAAAGCCGTTGGCCTCTGCCGCTTCCATGACGGCGTGCATATAGGCGTCTGGCCCGCAGGTGTAGATGTGTGCGCCGGTCTTGTATTCTGTCAGACGCGCAAGATCAGCGCGGCCACCTTCTTCAGAGACATGCAAATGCACATGTCCGGCCCAAGGCACCGTTGCCAAATCATCCAGGAACCCCGCATCGGACCGCCTGCGCACACTGTAATGCAATGCGAAATCCGCGCCGATACTGTGCAGCCGATGCGCCATGGCGATCATCGGCGTGAT
>NZ_JANQTS010000064.1 GCF_030731595.1 Yoonia sp. | reverse complement strand
ACCGGACAGGCGGCGTGGTTCGACCTGCGTGTCAAAATCGAGAAATCAGCCGTCCCCAACGAGGCGCAACCAGTCCTGCCTGCGCTCAAATCGCCCGTGCCGCAAGCACCCGACCATCTGGAATGGAAGGTGGGAAAGTGATGCGGCGCGCAACGCGGATAGGGGCTTTGGCGGGCTTGGCCTTGCTTGCGGTTCTGGGAGTCGGTGGATCACTCGTGCTGAATGCACAGGGGTACAAGGTCGCGCCTGTGTCGGAAAGCTACGCGCGCAGCTTGCTGGCAAAGGCGTTTGACGGCGCTTTCGCCGATGCGCCACTGCATGCGGGATTGCAACGCCGTTCCGTGATGGCGCCGGATGGCGAATACCTGATCCCGCTTGATCACGTTGATTTGCCCGATCATGTTACGTTAGCGGACATAGATCCTGCCGCACGAAACACCCTCATGCGGATCGCATCAACTTTCCCGACCGCTCATGTCGCGACTGATGTCATCGGCGTTGCCATCAGCGAAACAGCCGGCCCCACAGCGATCCTCACGCTCTTTGTCGCAGCGGACGGCACCGGCTTCATTCACGCAGGAGACCTATGATGAGCAACGCGCGCGTCCTTCTCCTGATCGCCGCTTTCCTGGCACTTACTCTGGGCAGTTTCATCTGGTTCATCGTCACATGGGACCCAGAGAAAGAACAGCCTGTTGGGATGCACACACCCTCCCTTCTTCCGAGCCTAAATATCCCCGCCGGAGGCCACGCATTTTGCCAAAAATGCGTGTCACCCCGAAACGAAAGGGCACCAGTATGACCCAACTGCCACCACCCTCCACCAAGAAACTCGGCCTTGTCATTGATCTGGATACTTGCGTGGGCTGTCATGCCTGTGTGATTTCCTGCAAAGGCTGGAACACCGAAAACTATGGCGCGCCGCTGTCCGACCAGGACCCCTATGGGGCTGACCCGTCAGGCACATTCCTCAATCGTGTGCATTCCTATGAGGTGCAGCCGGAACAGGGTGCCGCGCAGTTGATCCACTTCCCCAAATCCTGCCTGCATTGCGAAGACGCGCCTTGCGTGACGGTCTGTCCGACGGGGGCAAGCTACAAACGGTCTGAAGACGGGATCGTGCTGGTCAACGAAAGCGATTGCATCGGCTGTGGTTTATGCGCATGGGCCTGCCCTTACGGGGCACGCGAGTTGGACGCCAAAGAAGGGGTGATGAAGAAATGCACCCTCTGCGTGGACCGGATCTATAATGAAAACCTGCCCGAAGAAGACCGCCAGCCCGCTTGCGTGCGGACCTGTCCTGCAGGTGCGCGGCACTTCGGCGATCTGGGGGACGAAACCAGCGATGTCAGCATCCTTGTTGCCGAACGCGGCGGCTTTGATCTGATGCCGGAACAAGGCACCAAGCCCGTGAACAAATACCTGCCACCCCGCCCAAAGGACGTGATGCCCGAATTCGACGTTCTGGCCCCTTACCTTGAACCCATCGCCAGCGACGGCAAAGGCTTTGTGGGCTGGCTGGACAAAGCCCTGTCTGCCCTGCCCGGAGGTGCCAAATAATGCATCCCGCAACCTCAGTTATCCTCTTCAATACGTTTTCGGGTCTGGGCTTTGGCCTGCTGTTCTGGCTCGGACTTGGCGCGCTTGTCCCGACAGGTCTGGGCGCCTTTATCTGGTTCACCATCGCCTATCTTCTGGCGGTCGGCGGGTTGATCGCCTCGACGTTCCACCTTGGGCACCCCGAGCGTGCGCTCAAAGCCTTCAGCCAGTGGAAAACAAGCTGGCTCAGCCGTGAAGGTGTCTGCGCGGTTTTCGCGTTGCTCGTCATGGCAATTTACGGGGCGGGGTTGGTCTTTGCGGAAACGCGGCTGGCCTTTGTGGGCATCATCGGCGGCCTGGCCTCGCTCGGCGTCGTCTTCACGACCTCGATGATCTACACGCAGATGAAGACTGTTCCGCGCTGGCGGCACTGGACCACACCTGCGATGTATCTGCTGCTGTCTGTCGGAGGCGGGGCCTTATTGTCCAATCAGAAGACGATGGCGGCTGTTCTGCTTGGCATCGCGGGTCTCCTGCAAGTCTACGCTTGGATGGGCGGGGATGTGCGGCTCGCCCAGTCTGGCACCACGATGGCCACCGCCACCGGGCTTGGTCACATCGGCAAAGTCCGCGCCTTTGAACCGCCGCACACGGGCACCAACTATCTGATGCGCGAATTCATCCATCAAGTGGGGCGCAAGCATGCGCAGCAATTGCGTGTCATCACGCTGGTTCTGGGTTTTGCCCTTCCTGTGCTTTTGTTGCTGTTCTTTTTCAACAACCACGTCGTTGCTGCGATCGCGGTCCTTAGCCATATCGCAGGCGTGCTGTGCCTGCGCTGGCTGTTCTTTGCGCAGGCGGAACATGTGGTCGGGCTTTACTACGGCAAACGGTAAAGTGGGCGAGACCTACGCCTGCTCGTGCCGAATCCGTGCCTCGGTTTCGGCATCAAACAGATAGATACGGCTGGCTTCGATGTTGATCCCGACTGTCGCACCTTCGGCGGTGCGATGGTCACCGCGTTCTTCCACGACGATCCGCTCGCCCGTCGGACCTGTGAGATAGGCAAAGGACACACCGCCAAGGCTTTCCGTCAGTTCAACCAGATGCGTGTCACCCGCGGGGTCAATTGCAATATGCTCGGGCCGTACACCGACCGTGACCGCTTTGCCATCAAAGGCGGTGCTCACCAACCCCTCGTATCGTGCGCCCAGGCCCGGCGCATCGACGCCGCCCGCCATCGCCGTACCATTCACAAAATTCATCGCAGGCGAGCCGATAAAACCGGCGACAAACTTGTTGTCGGGGTCGCGATACAGGTCCATCGGCGCTCCTACCTGTTCGATCCGGCCCAAGCGGAGCACGACAATTTTGTCCGCCAAGGTCATCGCTTCAACCTGATCATGGGTCACATAGATCATCGTCGCGCCGATTTCCTTGTGCAGGCGCGCGATCTCCACCCGCATCTCGACCCGCAATTCGGCATCGAGGTTTGACAGCGGTTCGTCGAACAAGAACACCTCTGGCCCGCGCACGATGGCACGGCCAATCGACACGCGCTGACGCTGGCCACCAGACAGGGCGGCAGGTTTGCGATCAAGGTAGGGCTCAAGTTTCAGAATGCGTGTAGCCTCGGCCACTTTTTCGACGATCTCGGCCTTGGGGTGGCCGTTCATCTTGAGACCAAAGCCCATATTGTCGCGCACCGTCATATGCGGATAAAGCGCGTAGGTCTGGAACACCATCGCCACGCCCCGCTCTGACGGGTCCATGCGGGTCACTTCGCGACTGCCGATATGCATTGCGCCTTCGGTCGTTTCCTCCAACCCCGCCACCATGCGCAGCAAGGTCGATTTTCCGCAGCCCGAAGGACCGACAAAGACGCAGAACTCGCCATCTGCAATCTCGAGGTCAATGCCGTGAATGACTTGGACATCGCCGTAGCGCTTGATGACTTTGTTCAGCGTGACACCTGACATGGGCTAGATCCTTGTTGCTTCTGGTGTTTCATAGTCAGGAAAGCTCCAGTTCTGGGCGTCCTGTGAAATATGGTTCGCGGTCTCTTGCAGGATCGGCACATAGGCCTCTAGCCCTGCAAGGTTTGTTCTGCGGGTGGTGCTGGTCACCGACAAGGCGCCCAACACGCGGCCGGTGTCCGACAGGATCGGCATCGCAACGCAGATGATTCCCGGCTCGTGTTCTTCGCGGTCAAATCCGTAGCCATGGGCGCGGATATCGGCCAGTTCATCGCGCAGCGCAGCAGGCGTGGCGATTGTATGGGGGGTAAAGACGTGGAATGACTGCTGTTCGATCACGGAATCAATCACTTTGGGGTCGCAGAAGGCGAGCATCACCTTGCCGACGCCGGTGCAATAGGCCGGTCCGACCTTGCCGGCCTGACTATACATCTGGACCGGATTGCCCGCGTTACGCTTGTCGATGTAAAGCACCTGCGCATGATCAAGTTGTGCCAGATGCACGGTTTCGCCGACAGCTTTGCTCAGCGCATCAACATGCGGGCGTGCGATCGGCGCAAGGGTGGATTGCTCCCAGGCTGCGTGCGCCAGTCGTACAAGACGGACACCGGGCGCATAGGTCTGCCGCTCGGGATCATAGGACAGCATCTGCTGGCTCGTGAGAGTTTGCACAAACCGGTAAAGGGTTGGTTTGGGAAAGGGCGATTTGTCCAGCAATTCGCTAAAGCGCACAGGCCGCCCAAAGGCCGCGACCTGATCCAGCACCTCTAGTGCCTTGCCGACTGTGCCGTCCCCGGTCACCCTTGCCATCGTTTCTCCCCCAGTTTTTCCGGCGTCGATTTCGGCTTTTGACACTGACCTCCCGCTCGGTGCCGCCTTCGACTGTTGACAAACCTAGCCTGTTCGCGGTTTAGTATCAATATCCAAAACCAAGTTTCAAATAATGAAACCATTATGAAGCGCGGTTTACACTATGGAAGCACCAGGGAGGACACTATGCATTCCATTCTTAAAACGTCGCTCGCGGCGTTCGTTGCTGCTGGTCTGGCGACATCTGCGACACAGACCTATGCACAATCGCTTTCGGGCGATCTGGTCATCTTTTCGGACATGTCCAACCCTGCGCCACGCGCAGTGATGGAAGGCATGGTCGAGCGTTTTGGCGCGATGCACCCAGACTTGAACATCGAGCTTACGGTCATTGACCGTGAGGCCTACAAGACCCAGATCCGCAACTTCCTGACCGCCAATGCGCCAGACGTTGCGAACTGGTATGCCGCCAACCGCATGCTGCCATATGTCGAAGCGGGTCTCTTCGAGGACGTGTCCGACATCTGGGAAGGCCAGATGAGCGAAGAGCTCGCATCGACCAAAGGTGCGCTGACCATCGACGGCGCCCAGTACGGCGTGCCTTACACTTATTACCAGTGGGGCGTGTACTATCGCAAAGACATCTTTGACCAATACGGCCTGTCCGAGCCTACGACTTGGGCTGAAGAACTGGCCAACTGCCAGACTCTGCTCGACAATGGCGTAAAGTGCTACACCATCGGCACGAAATTCCTTTGGACCGCAGGCGGCTGGTTCGACTATCTGAACATGCGCACCAACGGCTATGACTTCCACGCACGCCTGACCAATGGCGAAGAAAGCTGGACCTCTGACGAAGTCCGCGCGACATTCGCAAACTGGCAGCAGCTGATCGACATGGGCGCCTTTATCGACGACCACCAGACCTATAGCTGGCAGGAAGCCCTGCCCTTCATGGTCAATGGCGAAGCGGCCTCTTACCTGATGGGTAACTTTGCTGTGGCACCATTGCGCGAAGCTGGCCTGACCGACGATCAGTTGGACTTCTACCAGTTCGTCGAAATCACACCCGGCATTCCAAAGGGTGAAGATGCACCAACAGACACGTTCCACATCCCGTCAGGGGCAACAAACAAGGAAGCGGCCCGCGAGTTCCTGAAGTTTGTTGTCTCGGCCGAGAACCAGACCTTGATCAACAATGGATCGAACCTTGGCCAGTTGCCTGTCAACGCCATGTCTTCTGTGGATGACGACAAGTTCCTGAACGAAGGCTTTGATATGCTTTCCAACAAAGCACCGGGCGGTATTGCCCAGTTCTTTGACCGTGATGCCCCTGCTGAAATGGCCGCCGTTGCCATGGAAGGTTTCCAGGAATTCATGGTGTTCCCAGCCAACCTCGAGGACATCCTCGAGCGTCTGGAAGCAGCCCGCGAAGATATCTACTAAGACCAAAAGGGGGGTGCGCAGGCAACTGTGCACCCTTCCCCCCTCGCCTATCTGCAAGCGCCGGTTACTGACGCTTTCACATGCGCCCACAGGGAAAGAGGAATCCTCATGTCCACCTCCTCCGATAGCGCGGCCTTGCCAACACGCGGCTGGTACAAGCGCAACGAGATCGCCATCACCCCATGGCTGTTCCTTGCACCCGGCGTGCTGTTCTTTTTCATCTATGTGATCGCCCCCATCTACCAAAGCTTCAGCCTGTCGCTTTACGACTGGAACGGGCTGGGGGATATCGAGACCAACGGCACCTATGTCGGGATGGAGAACTACAACAAGCTTTTTGGCCTGAACGGCGAACGGGCGGACCGGAATTTCAACATCTCGCTGTGGAATAACCTCAAATGGCTGCTGCTTTATCTGTTGGCCATTCCGGGCGGGCTCTTTATCGCCCTTTTCCTGAACCAGACAGTGCGCGGCATCCGCATTTACAAGTCGCTGTTCTTTTTCCCCTTTGTAATCAGCCAAGTCGTCGTGGGCCTTGTTTTCTCGTGGTTCTACCTGCCCAATGACGGATTGTTCAGCATCATGTTGGGCTGGTTCGGTCTGGAAATTCGCGGCGGTGTCTTGGGGAATCCGACAGCGGCGACCTACGGGATTATCGCGGCAGGGCTTTGGCCACAGACTGCCTATTGCATGATCCTGTACCTCACGGGCCTGAACGCCGTTGACCCCGAACAGGTCGAAGCGGCGCGGCTGGATGGCGCCAAAGGCCGCAAGATGCTGTGGTATGTCATCATCCCGCAACTCAAACCTGCCACCTTCATCGCCTTCGTCGTTACGATCATCGGGGCGCTGCGCAGCTTTGACCTTGTGTCGATCATGACAGGCGGCGGACCCTTCGGCTCGACCCGCGTGCTGTCGTTCTACGTCTTTGAAAAATCGCTGAGCGAACGGGGGCTGCAATATGGCTACGCCGCTGCCATAGCGGTGGTCCTGTTCCTGATCATGCTGGTCTTTATCTCTTACTTCCTGTGGTCGATGTACCAAGACGAAAAAGAGGCGCGCTGAGATGTTCCCGACCCCTGTCCAGAAATCCTCGCGCGCGGTCCAGATCAGTTATCAGACCCTGCTGCCGTTTGCCTTGATCCTGTGGTTGCTGCCGCTGATCGCGGTGATGATCTTTTCGATCAAGCCCGATGTCGATTTCACCAATGGCAATTATTGGGGGATGCCTTCGTCTTTCGAGTTGTTCAACAACTACGGTCGGGTCTTTTTCGAAAGCGACATGCCGCGCTATCTGCTGAACTCTGTGATGATCACTGTGCCCACCGTGATCGGCACGGTGGCGCTGGCCTGCATGACCGGCTTTGCGCTGGGGGTCTATAAATTCAAAGGCAACCTGCTGATTTTCTTTATGTTCATCGCTGGTAACTTTGTGCCCTTCCAGATCCTGATGGTTCCGGTGCGCGACCTGACCGTAGACATGGGACTCTACAACACCAAGACAGGTCTTGTTCTGTTTCACATCGCCTTCCAGACCGGCTTTGCCACCCTCTTTATGCGCAACTTCATCCGCGCCCTGCCGTTTCCGCTGATCGAGGCCGCCCGCGTCGAAGGCGTCGCCGAATGGCGCATCTTCCTCTATGTCGTTCTGCCCCTGATGAAGCCCGCGATCGCCGCCATGGCCGTGCTGATCTTTACCTTCATCTGGAACGATTATTTCTGGGCGGTGGTCCTGACCCAAGGCCCCGAAAGCCAGCCCGTCACCGCTGGCATCACCAGCTTTAACGCCCAATACCGCGCCGCCTATCACCTGATGAGTGCGGGTTCGATTGTCGCAGCCCTTCCCCCCGTGGCGATGTTTTTTCTGATGCAGAAACACTTCATCGCAGGCCTAACCCTCGGGGCCGTAAAGTAAGATCAGATGAACAGAACTTATCGTATCGATGATGGTCGCCAGACACTTGTCTTGGCGGCCCGCAACGACCGGCTCCCCGAGGTGGTCTATTGGGGCGCATCCCTGCCTGAGGCAGAGGACCTCAACACGCTGCATGCAGCCCATGTGATCGATGTGACAGGCGGGATGCTGGACCAGAACCCCGACCTGTCGTTGTCCCCCGAGGCCAGCCGCAGTTTTCCCGGCCAGCCCGGTCTGATTGTCAGGGATACAGACGGCACACCGTTGCTGCCTAAATTCTGCTTTGAGGATGCTACGCAGACTGCGACCTTCCTTTATCTGTCCTATTGGGACCCGCAAAACCGTCTGGGTCTGAAGTTTGCGTTCCGGTCAGACCCGCAAACCCACGTCATCACCTGTCAGACCGAGTTTGAGGCGGATCGCCCGATGCATCTGCATTGGCTGGCCGCCCCCGTTCTGCCCGCTCCGCAGCAATCGGACGAGATGATTGACGTTTCCGGCCGCTGGTGCGGTGAATTCCAACTGTCACGCACCGCTTGGTCCGCTGGTATGCGCTACCGCGAAAACCGGACCGGGCGCACCGGCCACGAACACTTTCCCGGATTGATCGTGCCTTGCCGGGGGGCCACGAATACCGAGGGCGAGGCTTATGCCTTCCACTACGGCTGGTCGGGTGGCCACCGGATGATCGCCGAAGAATTGCAGGATGGCCGCCGCCAGATCCAATGGGGCCATGCCGCGCGGATGGAAATTGAACCGGCGACACAGTTCAAGACCGCCCCGCTTTATATCGTTTATTCCGACACGGGCCTGAACGGTTGCGCGGTGTCCTTCCAACGCCATCTGCGCGACCGCATTGTGACATGGCCGAAACCCGATGCACCCCGCCCTGTGCATTACAACTGCTGGGAAGCCGTCTATTTCGACCACCGGATCCCCGAGTTGCAAGACATCGCTGATCGGGCTGCGGCCTTGGGGGCGGAACGCTTTGTGCTGGATGACGGCTGGTTCGGCAATCGCGACGACGACACCCGCAGCCTGTCCGACTGGACCGTGGACCCGCGCAAATACCCCGACGGGCTGACGCCGCTGATCAACCATGTGCATCGTCGCGGCATGACATTCGGGATCTGGTTTGAACCAGAGATGATCAACGAGGACAGCGACATTCACCGCGCCCATCCCGATTGGGTCTTGGGCAGCGAGGATCAAACGCTGGGACGTCAGCAAAAGGCGCTGAACATGGCGCTGCCCGAGGTGCGAGAATATCTATACGACCGCATGTCCGCGATCCTGCGCGACAACGAAATCGACTATATCAAATGGGACCACAACCGTGTGCTGCCGATGCCCGATGCATCCCAAACACGCGGGTCTTACGCACTGATCGACCGGCTGCGTGCCGCATTCCCTTTGGTCGAGATCGAAACCTGTGCTTCGGGCGGCGGGCGCATCGACTTCGGTATTCTGGAGCGCACCCAGCGGGTCTGGCTCTCTGACAGCAACGACGCATTGGAACGGCTGCGCATCCAGCATGATGCCGCCCTGTTCTTGCCGCTTTCGGTGACCGGCAGCCATGTGGGCCCAAGGCAATGCCACACCTCTGGACGTACCCTTGATATGAGTTTTCGCGCGTGGGTCGCAGCACAGCGCCATATGGGGTTCGAGATGGACCCGCGCGAATTGAACGAAAGCGAGACGGCCATACTGACGGAAGTGACCCGCTGGTGGAAAGACAACCGTCACTGGATGCAGACTGCCGATATCCTGCGGCTGGACAGCCCCGACCCTGCGGTGATCGCCGAACAGCAACTGGCCCGTGCCAAGGACCGCTTTGTGGTCTTTGCAGGCAAGGCCGCGACAAGTGCGCAAATCGCACCGCGCCCCTTGCGACTGACAGGGCTGGACCCTGCCGCGACCTACCGGATCGTCCTCACCAACCGCAACACATTGCACCATTTGTCGCGCGGCACGACCGCCCTCAAAACCGACGCGCTGGAGCTTTCAGGCGCCTATCTGATGCGCCACGGCGTGACCTTGCCTTGGTCATTCCCGGAACGGATGTGGGTCTTGGAAGGGGCGCGGCTATGAACGCAACCTTTCATGATCTGAACGGCGCGTCGGTGTTTATCACCGGCGGCGGCAACGGGATCGGTGCTGCACTAACGGCAGGTTTTCTGGCGCAGGGGGCCAGGGTCGCCTTTGTCGGGCGTTCCGATGCTACGGCTTTCGCGGACCAGATGGAGGCCGACCACGGCAACCGCCCGCTTTTCATCCAATGCGACATCACCGATACCACCGCCCTTCAGGCGGCGATGGATCAGGCCGTTGCCGCACATGGCCCGCTGAACGTGCTGGTCAACAATGCCGCCAACGACATGCGTTATGACGCGATGCAGATCACAACCGACATCTGGGACCAGATGCAGGACATCAACTTCAAGGCCTATTTCTTTGCCTGCCAAAAGGCCGCCAGCCTGATGGGCCCCAAAGGGTCGATCATCAACTATTCTTCGATCACCTATCTGATGGGGGCCGCAGGTATGGTGCCCTATGTCAGCGCCAACGCTGGCATCATGGGCATGACCCGCGCACTCGCCCGCGAATGGGGCCCCAAAGGCATCCGGGTCAATGCGATCGCACCCGGCTGGGTCTTTACCGAAAAACAGGAAAAGATGTGGGCCACGCCCGATGCCAAGGCGGCCTTTTTGCAGAAACAATGCCTGCAGACCTTTATTCAACCCAAGCATATGGTAGGTGGCACCTTGTTTCTGGCCTCTGATGCTTCGGCAATGATGACGGGGCAGACAATGGTGATTGACGCAGGCGTGGTGGGAACCGGATGACAAGCGGCAGGGTCACAGCAGATTGGATTGCCGTCGATTGGGGCACCAGCAATATGCGTGCATGGGCGATGTCCGCCTCTGGCGATGTGCTGGCCGAAGCCTCATCCGATCAGGGCATGGGCAAACTGGCCCGCGAGGGGTTCGAGCCGGCACTCTTGGCCGTTGCAGGCGCGTGGATCAGCAAGCCCACGACAGTCATTGCCTGCGGCATGGTCGGATCGCGGCAAGGCTGGGTCGAGGCACCCTATGCCGCAGTCCCTTGCCCCACCTTACCCGAAGGGCTTGTGCGCGCGCCGACCCAAGACCCTAACCTGCAAGTCCATGTCATTCCCGGCATCAAGCAGGTGGACCCCGCCGATGTCATGCGCGGCGAAGAAACCCAGATCAGCGGCTTTCTGGCCCGCAACCCACGCTGGGACGGTGTGATTTGCTTGCCTGGCACCCATACCAAATGGGTGCATATCAGTGCGGACGAGGTCGTCAGCTTTCAGACCTTCATGACCGGAGAACTGTTCGACACCATCGCCAAACACACAGTCCTGCGCCATTCGGTGGCAAGTGCAGGCTGGGATGATGCCGCCTTTCTGACCGGTCTGGAGCAGGCGATTGCACGTCCCGAACGGTTGGCGGCGCGTCTGTTTTCGTTGCGCGCCAATGGTCTGTTGCATGATATGGCAGGAACGACGGCGCGTGCACAATTGTCGGGGCTCTTGATCGGGGCGGAACTTGCTGCGGCCAAACCCTATTGGCTGGGCCAGCAAATCGCGGTGATCGGCGACAGCGGATTGGCGAAACTCTACGTCGATGCCCTTGCCACGCAAGCCGCCCCTGCAACCCAAGTGAACGCCAAGGCGATAACGCTTGCGGGCCTCACTACCGCCTACAAGCGTTTGAAAGGATAATATATGGACCGCCCGTTGATCGCCATCCTGCGCGGTGTGACCCCGCCCGAGGCCGCCCCTATCGCTGCCGCCCTGATCGCCGCCGGCATCACCAAGATCGAAGTGCCGCTGAATTCACCCGATCCCTTTGACAGCATCAAGGCGATGGCCGATGCGCACGGACAAGATGCGCTGATCGGCGCAGGCACGGTCTTGTCCACCGATGATGTGGGCCGGGTTGCCAATGCGGGCGGCAAGTTGATCGTCTCGCCCAACTGTGATCAGCGCGTCATCGTCGCCACCAAGACAGCGGGGCTGCAAAGCTGGCCCGGTGTCATGACCCCGACCGAATGTTTCACCGCGCTGAAAGCCGGAGCGGACGGACTGAAGATTTTTCCCGCCAGCCTGATTGGCCCCGAAGGGATCAAGGCGATCCGCGCAGTGCTGCCCAAAGGCACGCTTGTCTATGCCGTCGGCGGTGCTGGCGCGGATAATTTTGCGGAATGGATGGCCGCGACAGCAGACGGATTCGGCATCGGATCAGCACTTTACAAGCCCGGCTTTACCGTGGCGGAGGTCACAGCCCGCGCCCGCGATATGGTCGCGGCCTATGATGAAGCCGCGCAATGATTTACGACGATACCCAATGCGAACTGGGCGAAGGCCCGCTGTGGCATCCGACCCGCAAGGAACTCTTCTGGTTCGATATTCTTGGAAAGCGGCTCCACAGGAAAGGCCAGCTTTGGCAGTTCGAGGACTATGTGAGCGCAGCAGGTTGGCTGGACCAGAACACCCTTTTGATCGCAACCAGCAATGCTTTGCGCCATTTCGACATTACGACAGGCGATCACCAAGTCATTGTGCCGCTAGAGGCGGATAACCCCGTCACCCGTTCGAACGACGGGCGGGCCGATCCGCAGGGCGGGTTCTGGATCGGCACGATGGGTATCAATGCCGAAGTAGGTGCAGGCGCGATTTATCGCTACTACAAAGGCGAATTGCGTCGGCTTTTCGCGCCAATCACCATATCCAATGCGATCTGTTTTGCACCCGATGGGCGGACCGCCTATTTCACCGACACCCCGACCCAAAAGATCATGCGTGTGGCACTGGATGCTCAGGGCTGGCCCGTGGGTGATCCTGTCTTGCATATCGACCTGGCAGGAACCGATTTCCGCCCTGACGGCGCTGTCGTGGATGCCAGTGGCAACCTTTGGAATGCTCAATGGGGCATGGGCCGCGTGGCCGGTTACGACCCTGAGGGGCAGTTCATTGAAAGTTTCAGTTTTGCGGGCCGTCAAACGTCCTGCCCGGCTTTTGGCGGCGATGATTTCAGTACGCTCTTTTGTACCAGTGCGGCGGTCGGCCTCAGTGGTGGGGATCAGGGCAAGACATTTTGCGTCCAAACACGCTACACAGGCCAAGCAGAACATCGCGTGATCCTGTCGCGCAACGATTGAAAGAACCCCCAACATGAAACGCACCCTTGGCGTTTGCTATTACCCCGAACACTGGCCCGAAGATCAATGGGCCAAGGACGCCGCACAGATGGTCGCCACCGGCCTGACATGGGTGCGGATCGGTGAATTCGGCTGGAGCCGGATGGAGGCCGTTCCGGGCGTTCTGACTTGGGACTGGCTCGACCGCGCGATTGCAGTTCTGGGGGACGCGGGGCTCAAGGTCGTGCTGGGCACGCCCACCGCAACCCCGCCACGCTGGATGATCGACAAGCATCCCGACATGCTGGCTGTCGATGCGCAGGGCCATCCGCGCAAATTCGGCTCGCGCAGGCACTATGATTTCAGCCATCTCGCTTACCGAGATGAATGCCGCCGGATCGCGCGCCTGATGGGTGAACGCTATGGGCAGAACCCGCATATCGCGGCATGGCAGATCGACAACGAGTATGACTGCCACGACACCACGCTGAGCTATTCGGACGCTGCCCGCAAAGGTTTTCAGGATTGGCTGGCGCAGAAATACCAATCGCCTGATGCGCTCAACCGCGCATGGGGCAATGTGTTCTGGTCGATGGATTATGACACATTCGACCAGATCGACCTGCCCAATCTGACTGTCACAGAACCCAACCATCCGCATCAACTTGCCTTTCGGCGCTATAGTTCCGATCAGGTCGCGGCCTTCAACAAGGTGCAGGCGGACGAGCTGCGCAAGCATACCACCGCGCCCTTGATCCATAACTATATGGGCCGGATCACAACCTTCGACCATTGGAAGGTCGGCGCTGATCTCGATATCGCATCCTGGGACAGTTACCCTATCGGCTTTCTATCGGATCGACTGGAAGGCACGCCGAAGTTCAAACAAACCTTCCTGCGTCAGGGCCATCCCGACAACCAAGCCTTTCACCACGATCTTTACCGCGCTGTCGGCAAGGGGCGTCTTTGGGTGATGGAACAACAGCCCGGTCCGGTGAACTGGGCGCCCTATAACCCCGCCCCGCTACCCGGCATGGCGCGGCTTTGGGCGTGGGAGGCTTTTGCCCATGGGGCCGAGACCGTCTGCTATTTCCGTTGGCGGCAGGCCCCTTTTGCGCAGGAACAGATGCATGCGGGGCTTTTGCGTCCTGACAGCGCTCCTGCACCGGGTTTGGCCGAGGCCCGTCAGGTCGCGGACGAGATCGAAGGTCTGGGCGAGGTCGGCACCGCCCAAGCCCAAGCCGCGCTGGTCTTTGACTACGAAAGCGCCTGGGCCTGGGATGTCCAGCCACAGGGCGCAGATTTCGAGATGTTCCGTCTGGCTTTCGCCGCTTACCGCGCGTTGCGGCGGGCGGGGCTGAATATCGATATTCTGCCCCCCGACACGGCAGACCTTTCTGCCTACAAGCTTGTGCTCGCACCCGGCCTGATGACCCTTTCGGACCCTCTGCGCGCGGCATTGGCGCGCTTTGACGGTATCGCCCTGATCGGGCCACGGACCGATACCAAAACCGATGAGCTGGCCATTCCGAACCCGTTGGGTCCGCATCTGCCCGATACGGATGTGACCATCGCGCTGACCGAAAGCATGCCGCCCAACGACAAGATCAAACTGCAAGGCGGTGGCCGCTTTGTGCATTGGTTCGAGCATCTGGAAGGCACGGCCCCCGTCCACCTGAGCACGAAGGCCGGACAGCCTGCCATCATGGGCGGCGATAGCCTGCGCTATCTTGCGGGCTGGCCGGATGATGCGACATTCGACAGCATCATCGGGGGCTTGTGTGATGTGCTGGACCTGCCCAGCTACCGCCTGCCCGAAGGGTTGCGCCTGCGCGACACGGCCACGCATCGTTTCATCTTTAACTATGCCCCGAAACCACAAAAGTGGAATGGCACCGTCATCCCTGCGGCGGGCGTCTATTGGGAGCCACTGGCATGACGCATTTCGGCACCACGAAAGGCGGCAAAGACATCGACTGCGTTACTCTGTCCGCAGGTGATATTGCAGTCAAAATCCTGACCTTGGGGGCCATCGTACAGGACGTCCGGCTTGCAGGTGTCGCATACGGTCTGGCCTTGGGGTCAGACAAGGTGGCGGACTATGAAGCGGGGATGAAGTACTTCGGTGCCATCGTCGGCCCAATCGCGAACCGGATCAGCAATTCCCGCGTGCGGCTTGACGGTATGATGTACGAACTTGAGCGCAATGAAAAAGGGCGCACCCACCTGCATTCGGGCGCTGAAGGCAGTCACGCGCAAATCTGGACGATCGTCGCACAAACACAAAGCAGCGTCACGCTGACGCTGACGATGCCTGACGGCATGGCTGGCCTGCCTGGCCACCGCCAGATCAGCGTGACCTATCAAGTGACTGCACCAGCGACCTTGACCCTAGAGATCAGCGGCACGACCGACGCCACAACCGTGATGAACTTTGCCAGTCACATCTATTGGAACCTTGACGGGACGCCGACTTGGGAAGGGCACAGCCTGCGCTTGGCCGCCGACCACTATACTCCTGTAGATGAGACAGTCTGTCCGACCGGAGAGGTCGCCAATGTGACGGGCACGCCGATGGATTTCCGGCAAGAGCGTGCCATGAAAATCGGGGACCCTGCCCTTGATCACAACTTTTGCCTGTCAGATGCGCCGACGGCGCTGCGCGATGTCTTGTGGCTCAGGGGGCAGTCAGGCGTGTCAATGTCCATGGCCACGACCGAACCCGGCGTTCAAGTCCATGACGCCAGCGGTTCAGGCAGACCGGGCCGTGGCTTTTATGAAGGGGTGGTGATCGAGCCGCAAAGATGGCCCGATGCGCCCAACAACCCCCATTTCCCATCCATCCGTGTTCTGCCGGATGCGACCTATCATCAAACGACACGCTGGACGTTTGAAGCCTAGCTGCCCCGATAGGTCGAATAGCTGAAAGGCGAGACCAAAAGCGGGACGTGATAGTGTGCGCTGGCGTCATTGATGCCAAACCGCAAGGGGATCTCATCGAGAAAGCTGGGCGTTTCCGCGCGGCCAAAGTAGGCACCTGCCTGAAAGACCAGTTCGTAGCGGCCAACGGCAAAATCCGTCGCGGGCAGGATCGGGCTGTTCGTCCGCCCGTCTGCATTTGTGACCATACCAACGATGTGGGTACGGGCGACGCCCTCCAGCCTGTAAAGGTCGATCTGCATGCCAGCGGCGGGCACACCTGACCCCGTATCCAAGACATGTGTGGTCAGAAACCCGCTCATCGTATCGCCCTTTAATTTTTTCTTCGCAAACATTCCGGAAATTGCGCCTGATGTCACGCAGGTTTTCGATCATGTCGTGTGACTGACAGTTTGCCTGAACGACCGCGCTTTGCTGTCGCACCCCCCATGACCATTGCTGCAATGCGGCTATATGAGCATCATAGCGAAATTAGTGCCCGGAAAGGCAGTTTATATCATGGAATTGGAAACTCTCCTCCTCTCGCGGATCCAGTTTGCTGCGAATATTTCATTCCACATCCTGTTCCCAACGATCACCATCGCCTTGGGCTGGGTCCTTTTGTTCTTCAAACTGCGTTACAACCGCACGGGCGAAGAACGGTGGATGGAAGCCTATCGGTTCTGGGTCAAGATTTTCGCGCTATCCTTTGCGATGGGCGTTGTCTCTGGGATTACCATGTCGTTCCAGTTCGGGACCAACTGGCCTGGCTTTATGGAGACGGTGGGTAATATCGCAGGGCCGCTTCTGGCCTACGAGATCATGACAGCCTTCTTCCTCGAGGCCGTATTCCTTGGAATCATGCTCTTTGGCTTCAGCCGCGTGCCGAACTGGGTGCATACGATGGCGACGTTTCTTGTCGCCTTTGGCACGATGATGTCGGCCTTCTGGATCATTGTCCTGAACTCGTGGATGCACACGCCCCAAGGGTTCGAAATGATCGACGGTGTGGCCTATGCCACAGATTGGTCAGCGATCATCTTTAACCCGTCCATGCCATACCGCTTTGCGCATATGGTTCTGGCCAGCTTCTTGACGGTCAGCTTCCTGATTGCGGGGGTCAGCGCATTCCGCTGGTTGATCGGAGGACGCACCGAAGGGGTACGGGTCGCTTTGCGGACTGCGGTCTTCGCGGCTGCGGTGCTCATCCCTGTGCAAATCGTTCTGGGGGATATGCACGGTCTGAATACAAAGGAATATCAGCCCGCGAAAGTCGCCGCCATGGAAGGACATTGGGAAACCAGCGGCAATGTGCCCCTGATCCTTTTTGCGCTGCCTGACGACGAGGCCCGTGAGAACCGCTTTGAGATCGGGATTCCGAACCTGGCCTCTTTCATCCTGACCCATACATGGGATGGCGAGATCAAAGGGCTGAACGAATTTGTGACCGAAGACGGGGAAGTCTTGCACCCCCGCGTTGCTCCTGTTTTCTGGTCCTTCCGCGTGATGGTGGGAACTGGCCTGTTGATGCTGCTGATCAGTTGGACCGCGTCCTATATGATCCTGCGCCGCAAGCGTGGGGTCGAGGGACTACCCAAGCCGATGCTTTATGCGCTGGTAGGCATGAGCTTTAGCGGCTGGCTGGCGACACTTGCCGGCTGGTACACCACCGAAATCGGGCGTCAGCCTTGGCTGGTACAAGGTGTGATGACCACCAAACAAGCCGTGGCCGATGTGCCCGCACCAATGGTGTTGTCGACCCTGATCGCGTACCTTGTGGTCTATGCGCTATTGCTCGGGGCCTATATCTACGTGATCTTCTATCTGGCGCGCAAGGTATCCCGCGGCGAAGAGATCGGAACTCGGATCGCACCCACACCGAATGCCGGCCCCAAGGCCGTACCGGCGGAGTAACAGTCATGAACTATTTTGGTGATCCGACAATCTGGCTGCCATTCGTCTTTGCCGGATTGATGGGGGTGTCGATCCTGATCTACGTCGTGTTGGACGGGTTTGATCTGGGTGTAGGTGTGCTGTTTCCCTTCGCTGATGATGAAGAAAAAGACCGGATGATTGCATCGATCGGCCCGTTCTGGGACGCCAACGAAACCTGGCTGGTGCTGGCGGTGGGTCTGCTGCTTGTGGCCTTTCCTTCGGCGCATGGGGCGATCCTGACCGCCCTTTATCTGCCCGTTGCGATCATGCTGATCGGCTTGATCCTGCGCGGTGTCGCCTTTGAATTTCGGGCCAAGGCCCCTGCGCCGCATAAACACCTTTGGAACAATGCGTTCTTTGCGGGCTCTCTGATGACCTCGCTGAGCCAAGGGTTCATGCTGGGCATGTATGTGATGGGCCTGGAATGGACCTTGGCCCATGCCGCCTTCGGTATGCTGACAGCAGTGTTCCTGACGGTCGGCTATAGCTTTATCGGGGCCACATGGGTGATCCATAAAACAGACGAGGGGCTTCAGCGCAAAGCGGTCGATTGGGCCAAAGGCGGAATCTGGGGGCTGGTTCTGGGGATTGGGGCGATTTCACTGGCCACACCCTTCGTCAGCACGCGCATCTTTGACAAATGGTTCAGCTGGCCAGAGGCGCTTTATCTTTCACCGTTGCCGATTTTGTCGGCATTGCTGGTGTTTTGGCTCTGGTCGATGCTGCGCAAGATGCCATTTGCAGGCGACAAACGGTCCTGGCTCCCCTTTGCTGCCGCCACGGCATTGTGGGTGATGGCATTCGCCGGGATGGCCTATAGCTTCTACCCCTTTGTCGTGCCGGATCAGATTACGATCTATGAAGCCGCGAGTGCCCCGGAAAGCCTGTTTATTATCCTGATCGGGACATGCATCGTCCTACCGACAATCATGGCCTATACGGTCCTTTCCTATACCATTTTCCGCGGGAAAGCGACGGAACTGCGCTACGATTAGGGGTTGGTGGGTCAAGACCCACCTGACGCAATGAACCGGTGCCGCAAGTAAGGTGGGGTTTAACCCACCTTACCCCCAGAAACGGTTTGACACCCCTGCCCCCATTGCGTAATCGGACGGTCGTGGTGAGGCGCGGTAGCTCAGTTGGTTAGAGCGAACGACTCATAATCGTTAGGTCGGGAGTTCAAATCTCCCCCACGCCACCACCATTACCCCGTAACGCCAGTCAGATGGTCTTTCTAAAGTCGATAGCCCGACTGACGGGCGTTTGCTGCGCAAGCCACCCTGAGTACGGGAGTTCAAATCTCCCCCACGCCACCACCATTACCCCGTAACGCCAGTCAGATGGTCTTTCTAAAGTCGATAGCCCGACTGACGGGCGTTTGCTGCGCAAGCCACCCTGAGTACGGGAGTTCAAATCTCCCCCACGCCACCACCATTACCCCAGACAACTTGATGAGTTGTCCAAGCTGATAGCCCGCAATTTGTGCTTTTGACTTACCTTCGCGGATGCAAAGATTATTCCCATGTCTGATATCTTTTCCAGTTTTGTCATCACAACGTCGCGCCTTCGGCTGGTCCCATTCGCGCCTGAGCACGCGATGGCCTTGAACGCCATCGACACTGAACCTGCCGTGATGCGGTTCCTTGCCTACACGGTACCGCCAACCATCGCAGAAACAAACGCCGCAATAGAGCGGACTCGTCTGGCGTGGGAAACGCGCGGCTATAGCTGGTGGAGCATCATCGAACAGGCGACCGGGAAGATCGTCGGTTCTACTTGTGTACAGCACGTCGCACGCGATCCTTCAAACGAGATCGAAATTGCATGGCGCCTTGCTACGGCATCGACAGGCAAAGGCTACGCAACCGAGGCAGGCAAGGCTGCCGCGCGCTTTGCGTTTGATGCTGTCGGCATCGATCATGTCATTGCGATGGCACTTCCCGAAAACACAGCATCGCTGCGCGTCATGCAACGCATCGGCATGCAGTATCGGGGGATCGAAACACACTACGATCATAGTTGCACCACCTACGTTCTGCATGGGGGTGATCTGGCCTCATCACATCTTCCACCCGAACTTCTTTCCCGCTAGCGTGCGCGCAAAGACCAAGGAGGGAACCATGTCTGTGCTCGACCAAATCGCCGCTGCGATCGGCGCAGACCGCATCCTGACTGGCAAAGACGCAGCGCCCTACGGGACAGACTGGACCGGAGCCTATACATCGACGCCGCTCGCGGTTTTGCGTCCAGCAAATACTGCCGAAGTCTCTGCCATCCTCAAGATCGCCAATGCGACCGGAACACCCGTTGTTCCAGCCTCCGGGCGCACAGGGCTGACCGGCGCAACCCTTGCCCAAGATGCTTTGATGCTCTCGGTCGAACGGCTCAATACGATCTCCGAAATCAACGTCGCGGGCCGGACGGCAACCGTCGGCGCAGGTGTGATCCTGTCGCATCTTCACGACGCCGCAGCCGCGCACGATCTGATTTTCCCGCTCACCCTCGGGGCGCGGGGGTCGGCGATGATCGGCGGGCTCTTGTCCACCAATGCGGGCGGCTCCAATGTCGTGCGTTATGGCAGCACGCGCGGGCTCTGTCTCGGGCTTGAGGTTGTGATGGCCGACGGTCGGATCATGAACCTGATGAGCGCGCTGCATAAAGACAACTCCGGCCTTGATCTGCGCAACCTGGTCATCGGGGCAGAGGGCACGCTGGGGATTATCACGGCTGCTGTTCTCAAACTGCGCCCTAAGCCGCGCGCCTATGCGACCGCCATGGTCGCTGTCGCCACCCTCGATGACGCTCTCAAACTGCTCTACCAGCTACAAGCCGAAACCGGCGAGGGCGTTGAAGCTTTCGAGTATATGCCACGCAGCTATATCGAAAAGCACCGCGCCCTGTTTCCGGATGCGCCTGCACCGTTCGAAACGGACTATGACATCAACATAATGATCGAAGTCGCAGCCACCATGGCCCGTGATGCGCTGCCCAATGCCGACGGCAGCCTGCCCGTTGTCAGCACGTTGGAAAACATATTGGGCCAGATGCTCGAGGCCGGCACGGTCTTGGATGCCGTGATCGCACAGAACGAAACCCAGCGGCGCGCGATCTGGAAACGGCGTGAAGATGCGGGCGAAGTGGCCTTCTTCGGGGGTATTTTCGTCAATACGGATGTGGCCCTGCCCTTGGACAAGATCGCCACTTTTGAAAGGCTACTCACGCCACGTATCAAGGCGATTGATCCTGACGCGAGCGAGGTGATCGTCGCCCACCTTGGGGACGGCAATATTCACCACACCAGCTATGTCAGCCGCAATGACCCCGCCGTGATGCATGCCTTGGTCGAAGCGGTCGAAGACGTCGTGCAGGAATTGGGTGGGTCGTTTAGCGCCGAACACGGGATCGGGGTATCGAAGCTTGATACCATGAAGCGGCGCAAGGACCCTGTCGCGCTGGATGCAATGCGCGCGATCAAGGCCGCCCTTGATCCCAACGGCATCCTCAATCCGGGCAAGGTGATTCCGGATCGGTGAGGACACAAGAAAATTCGCCGAATTTTCTTGTGATGAAAAAAGGAATTTCGCGAAATTCCTTTGCGCCTCAAAAGAAGTCGGGGCCAGCTTGCTGTAACAGCTTCAGCGCCATCGCACGGCCCATCTCTGCGCCATCTTCGATCGCACCGCTCATATCGTCCGCGTAGACCTCGGTGCCATCGGTGCGCAGGATTTCTCCACGCAGCCGGAGGGTACCGCCATCCAACTCAGCCAAACCGCCGATAGGCGTTTCGCAGGACCCATCCAGATGCGCGAGGAATGTCCGCTCTGCGGCCAGGCGCTGCCCTGTCGGGCCGTCATGGATGGCCGCCAGCATTTCGGCCGCTCGGCCATCATCGCCGCGCCGCTCGATCCCGATTGCTCCTTGGGCGACAGCGGGCAGCATGTCCTCTGTCGGTACCGCCGTGCGTGGCACATCGGTCATATTCAGGCGGTTCAGCCCGGCCATCGCCAGAAAAGTCGCCTCCGCCACGCCATCACCCAGCTTTTTCAGGCGGGTCTGCACATTGCCACGGAATTCCACAATGTTCAGGTCAGGGCGCTTGGCCAACAATTGCGACCGACGCCGCAGCGATGATGTGCCCACGGTCGCCCCTTTCGCCAGATCATCCAGCCCTTTGGCGTGCAGCGAGACAAATGCGTCACGCACATCTTCGCGCGGCAGATAGGTATCCAGCAACAGCCCGCCAGGTTGTTCCACCGGCATATCCTTCATCGAATGTACCGCGATATCGATGGACCCGTCCAGCAGCGCCTCTTCGATCTCACGTGTGAACAGGCCCTTCCCGCCGATCTCTTTGAGCGGGCGGTCCTGAATCGCGTCGCCCATCACTTTGATGATGCAGATCGCGAAAGCGTCTTCCGGCAGATCAAAGGCCGCCATCAGGCGCGACCGCGTCTCATGCGCCTGCGCCAAAGCAAGCGGTGAACCACGGGTTCCGATGTTGAAGGGCGAGGCGGGTGTGGGCAATTTCAGTGTCATGTTTGGATTGTTAGACGTGTCAACCTAGCCTGACAACTCCCTTGACAACATCTTCTGCAATTGGGACCACAGGGAAGACGAAAAAGGACATCTCATGGCGCAGCAAAAAACCATCCTCCGGGCCCTCGCGGGCGAAACTCTTCCCACGCCTCCGATCTGGATGATGCGCCAAGCGGGGCGCTATCTGCCTGAATATAAGGCCACGCGCGCACAGGCCGGTGACTTTTTATCGCTTTGCTATAACCCCGAACTGGCCGCCGAGGTCACGCTGCAACCAATCCGCCGCTACGGCTTTGATGCGGCGATTCTTTTTGCCGATATCCTGCTTTTGCCGCAAGCTCTGGGCGCGGACCTGTGGTTTGTGACCGGCGAAGGGCCACGCCTTTCGACGATCACAACTGCGGATGAACTGGCAAAGCTGCTCCCGACCGAGGCGATTCATGACACGTTGAACCCGGTTTATGAGACCGTGAAAATCCTGTCGCGCGAACTGCCCAAGGAAACCACGCTGATCGGCTTTGCGGGCGCACCATGGACCGTCGCCACCTATATGATTGCAGGCCAAGGCACGCCGGATCAAGGGCCCGCGCATGCGCTGAAAGCCGAGAACAAACCCGTGTTCGAAGGGATCATCGACCGGTTGACCGAAGGGACGATCGCCTATTTGTCCAAGCAGATCGAAGCAGGTGCCGAATGCGTCAAGCTGTTCGATAGCTGGGCAGGCTCGCTCGAAGGGGATGACTTTACCAACTATTCGATCAAACCGATGCAGCGAATCACGGCTGCACTCAAAGAAAAACACCCCGGTATTCCGGTTATCGCCTTCCCGCGTGGCGCAGGGACGAAATATGCTGGCGTCCATGCGGCGACCGGTGCGGATTGCGTGGCTGTCGATGATGGTGTTGATGCGGCTTGGGTGGCAAAGCACGTCCAGATCGACGGCTGCGTTCAGGGCAACCTGAAATCAAGTCATATGGTGACGGGGGGCGAGACACTGGTCAACGAAACCCGCCGCATCTGCGATGCTCTCTCGGGCGGCCCCCATATTTTCAATCTGGGCCACGGCATCACGCCCGATGCGGACCCCGCAAACGTGCAACTGATGATTGACACGGTGCGCGGCGGCTAGCGGGCCGCTGTCTCGGGCTTTGGCAGGAACCACACAAGACAGGCCAGTGCCGCAAATGCCGCTGCCGGATAGGCTGTCCCCAAAGTGAATGCACGGACGTAGGCATCATGTGCCACCGAGCTGGCCTGTTGTTCGACGCCCAAGAGCCTTGAAAAGAAAATCTGCCCGACAATCGCCACACCAAGCGCACCGCCAACTTGCTGAAAGGCCTGAAGCGCACCCGAAGCAGAGCCGGAGTCCGCACCCTTAACAGAGGCAAGTACGGTATTGAACAGCGGCGAAATGGCCGTCCCCAGTCCAATGCCGCAGACAAGCAGTGACGGGATGAAATACCAGCTGACCAGCGTATCGCCCAACGACCCGACCACGAACCAGAGTGACATCATGCCAAGTGACAGCATCCCCGCACCGGCAGTGATCCGCTGCCGCAGCAGCCGATTGCCCAGCCGTCCGGCCATGGCCGATGCGATCAGGACACCGACGGAAAAAGGGAGTGTTGTCAAACCCGACTGGAGTGGCGTCAGCCCAAACCCGTTTTGAAGAAATAACGCCATGATCAGAAAGAATCCGGGAATACCGGAAAACAGGATCGCAGTCAGAAACACACCGAGCACATAACTACGATTGGACAGCAACTCGGCCGGCAGCAATTGCGGCGCGCTCGCAGCCGCTTGCCTGCGCTGCCAAAGTACGAACAGCCAAGCCGCAGGGGCTGCGGAGACCATCATCGCAAAGGTCCAAAGCGGCCAGCCAAGTTGCCGTCCTTCGATCAGTGGGAAAATCACCAGCAAGAGCGCCAGTCCGGCCAAGCCAACCCCGATCAGATCAATTCCCATGCCTTCACGCCGTGGCACCTTTGGCAGAAAGCGCATCGCCAGAAAAAGCGCGCCCAGCCCGACCGGGATATTGACCAGAAAAATCGGACGCCAGCCCAAGCCCCAGATATCGGCCCCGATGAGCACGCCACCCAAAAGTGGCCCCGCGACCGAGGCAAGGCCTGCCGAAAGGCCAAACAAAGCGAAGGCGGCGCCACGTTCCTCGGGCGGGAACAACGCGGGCACCAGCGCCAGCGTCTGCGGGATCATCATCGCGCCGCCAATCCCCTGCACAATCCGCGACCCCACCAGCGCATTGATGCTTGGGGCCAGCCCGCACAGCGCGGATCCGACCGTAAAAATTGTAACACCGATCATGAAGACACGTCTGCGCCCCAAGATATCGCCCGACCGACCGCCGGGCAGTAAGCACAGGGCAAAGACCAGAATATAGACAGCAACCACCCATTCGATCTGCGAGGGGGTTGCGTCAAATGCTGCCTCCATGCTTGGCAGGGCGACATTGACGATCGTGACATCCATCAGGTTCATAAAGCTCGCAACCAGAAGAACTGCCATCGCGATCCAGCGTTCCTTGGGTCCTGCAAAAGCAGACGCGTCTGTGACGCTCGGGACAGTCGATGGTTCTGCGGTCATGAGATTTGCCTTTGTCAGCGGCGACAATTAGCCACGCATTACCAAATAGCATGACTGGGTACATGACCAACCCCCCGAGCGCAAATACGCGAGAAACCTTTCAAAGGTGAGTAAGGCCGCCTGAACAGTGCCGAAGATAAGACATTGCCTCTTGTTCATGACAGCGCAGACGTTCAACATTGGCTGCATTGATGCGATATCTGCATCAAAAGCATCGAGGCGCGTCATGCAAATGCCGTTCACATTGCGTTTGATCTACCACTCGTTCCGCGCGATTGTCCGTGCGGGGTTTGTGTTGATGCTGGCTTGGATCATCTTTATTCCAGCCAATGCCAACGAAGTCACAGCACTGGGCGCGCGGGAAGGCACACAATACCCTGAAGGATTGCGGATCATGCGCACTGCCCGCGTTGTCGTCGCCGTCGCGCCACAGCGCGCCTATGACCTGATTGCCACCATGATTGGCCCCAACATGTCGCCTGTGCTGGTGCAGATCGGCATCAACCAGTTGGCGGCGGGTTATGTCCCGCCGACATCGTCGCAAGAACCGATCGCCCCTGAATTCGAGACATCGCGCGACATCGAAGGGCCGCGCTTTATCCAGGTCGACTAGATCAGACCCATTTCGCCAAAGGCGGCAGGCTCATCAGGACAGCATTTGCGTCATGACCTGTGGTCAGACCGAATTTTGTTCCCCGATCATAGACCAGATTATATTCCGCATAGAGGCCGCGGTGGATAAGTTGGGTGTCCTTGTCCGCATCGGTCCACTCTGTGTTGCGGCGCTTCTCGATCAGCGGCACATAGGCGGGCAGGAAGGCGCGCCCGATGTCCTGCGTCAGGGCCAGATCAGCCTCCCAGTCGCCGGTGCAATAGTCATCCATGAAGATACCGCCGACGCCGCGGGCGCGGTTGCGGTGTGGAATATAGAAATACTCGTCCGCCCAAGCCTTCAGCTTGGGATAGTGATCCGCGCCATGTGGATCAAGATGGGCCTTCTGTGTCGCATGAAAATGCGCTGTGTCTTCTTCGTATTCAATGCAGGGGTTCAGGTCAGACCCGCCGCCGAACCACCATGCATGCGGGGTCCAGAACATGCGGGTGTTCATGTGCACAGCGGGGGCATGCGGGTTTTGCATGTGGGCCACCAAAGAAATACCCGAAGCCCAAAAACGCGGATCATCCGCCATCCCCGGCACGCCGCGCGCAGCCATCGCCTTTTGGGCTGCCGCACCCAATTCGCCATATACCGTCGAGATATTTACGCCCACTTTTTCAAAGACGCGACCACCGCGCATCACGGACATCAGACCACCGCCTGCGTCGGTCCCGTCATCAGAGTGTCGCGTCGTTTCTGTCACTTCAAAGCGGCCTGCTGGCGCATCACTTTCCTGGCTGTCTTCCAACCCTTCAAATGCGGCTACGATTTCGTCGCGCAGTGTGCGAAACCATCCTGATGCTTTGTTCTTTTCGGCCTCAAACTCGTCTGACATGAGTGACCCTTGTCCCCTGCTATTGTATATCGTTCTGTGTTAGTCTTTTTTCACAATACCGATCACACACCGATGATCCAGATCAAAACCGGAGAGAGCCATGCGCCGCGCCTTCATCATTCTTCCTCTTGTGGCCCTCGCCGCCTGTGCAACGCCACGCGAGCAATGCATCAGCAACGCCACGCGGAACACACAGGTGCTCAGCAGTCTGATCGCAGAAACGCGGGGCAATCTCGCACGGGGCTTTGCATTGGAGGAACGGCAGGATGTGCGCACTGTGACCCGCACCTGTCGTCGGACCAACGAGGACGGATCGACTTTCACCTATCCTTGCAACGACACTCAGACGTTTACGACAAGAGTGCCTGTGGCGATTGATCTGAATGTAGAACAGGCCAAGCTGACTTCGCTTGAAGAGCGTTTCGCGCAAAGCCAGGCGGCCTCCAATCAGGCCGTTGCGCAGTGCATCGCGGTTTATCCTGAATAATTAATGCGCCGAGACAGCGGCGGGATCGATCAAAGTCCGGCCACCATCAACGGTGATGATCTGCCCCGTAACAAAGGCCGACGCATCGGAGGCAAGATACTGCACGGCATCCGATACTTCGCCCGCGCTTGCGATCCGGTGCAAGGGAGTGCTTTCAACAATCGCTTCGCGGATGGTGTCGTGATCTTTCAGCGAACCTTTCAGGCTGGCGCTCATGACACTGCCAAAAGCCACGGCATTGACGCGGATTCCATGTGGGGCCAGTGACACGGCAAGCGAACGGGTCATCTGGTCCAAAGCCGCCGAGCTGACAGAATAGGCCAGCAAATCCGGATGGGTGCGACGGGCGGCAATCGAACTGATGTTTACAATCGCACCAACCGGACCATTTGCACCGTTATCAGCCTGCTTGATCATCTTGCGCGCCACCGCTTGACTGACCCGCAGCGCGGTAAGCGTGTTCTGTTGCAAAAGCTCTTCGACCGAATTGTCATCGGGGTCCAGAGGATCTGTCAACATGACCTGACGAGAAGCGTTGACCAAGATATCAATCCGCTCGAAGGCATCAATCGTCGCGGATAGCAGATTAGCTATCGTCAGCTTCTTGCGCAGATCACCGGCAAAAATCCGGATATTCTCTTCGCCCTCCGCATCCTCCCCGACCTCGTGGTTCAACGCCTTTTCGTCCATATCGGCAAAGACGACATTCGCGCCCATTTCGACAAAATGGCGGCCAATCGCAAGGCCAACACCGTTTGCGGCCCCCGTGACAATCGCAGTCTTGCCGGCGATGGAAAATGACATGATGGCTCTCCCTTGACCCGATCAGCGCATGGGGCGGTTGGCGTGGAATATCTTGAATGCACCATTGCCGCCAATCATGTCCACATTGCGGAAACACTCCGTCAAAGTGGATTCATACGGCAAATGACGGTTCGCAACCATCCAAAGCTTGCCATGCGGCGCCAGCAAGCGGGCGGCAGCTTGGATAAAAGTGCGGCCAAGGCTGGGATCAGATGCGCGACCCGCATGGAAGGGCGGGTTCATGACGATACCGTCGTATCCGCCTGCACCCTCGAAACGGGTGGCATCCGCCCAATGAAAGATGACGCGTGGATCGGTTACATTCAGCTTGGCACAGGCAAGAGAAAGCGCCTCGGCCTCGATCAGGTCCAGAGACTTCACGCCGTCACGCGCCAGCACCGGTGCTGCTAGATAGCCCCAGCCCGCCCCCAAATCAGCCATGCGCGCAGGCAGTTTGGCGGGCAGCGCTTCGGCCAGCAGAGCCGAGCCTGCATCAATAGCGCCATCCGAAAACACACCGGCGGTCGTAAAGAACCCATGGGGCCCTTTGGCGGGTGGCGGTGCGGCCCAATCCGCAAAAGCGTCTGTCGCGGCAAACCAGAAAATGCGGCCATGTCCCTTGGTGATAGACGGCAGCGTGTCCAGTTTGGCGCGACACGCCTTGAAGAGGCTATCCACGCCGTCTGTCTTTTGGCCATCCACAACGACCAGATCGGCGTGCGCGCAAGCATCGGCGACCATCGCGCGCGCCAGCGCTTTGGCGCGGGGCACCACAACCACTGCCACGGAAACCACCCCAAGGTCTTGTGTGACGGGGTACCCAGCTGATTGCCATGCAGCCACATCGGGATAAAAACCGTGGACGATTTGCACTGTATCGCGCGGCAGGGCCGCAACATCATAGGTGTCGGACGGGCGCATCAGGGCAATCTTGCCCGCAGGCAGGACCAAAAGGCCGTCTTCAATGGCGGTGCTTAGGCGGGACTGGGACATATTCGGGCGAACAACGGCGGACCGCTATTCTTTCTCCATCGTGCATTGCAGCGGGTGCTGGTGACGTTGGGCAAAATCCATGACCTGTGCCACCTTCGTCTCTGCGATCTCGTGGCTGAAGACGCCGACAACCGCGACGCCTTTCTTATGGACGGTCAGCATAAGCTCGAACGCTTGAGCATGCGATAGACCAAAAAAGCGTTCGAGGACATGTACCACGAATTCCATAGGCGTAAAATCATCGTTCAGGATCAACACCTTATACATTGGCGGGCGTTTTGTCTTTGGCTTGGTCTGAAGCACGACGCCGACATCATTGTCGTCACCGTCCTTCTTGTCTGCCATCATGTAAAACTTTGCCAGCATTGATCCGCCTTGGTTGGTTGGCGTTATATATAAGGCACACAGTGCACATGAAAACCCCATCCTTTTCACAATGCATTTTCCGTGAAGAGCAACAGAAAATCATTGATCTTGCGGTTTCAACTACGTTCCTTACTACATATGGACAAACTGCGTGATGATCAGCACAAAAGTCTTTGAAATTAGGGTATTTTCTGAAAACGCGACTTATGCTAGCGTCGAAAAATAATAATAAGGCCACCGGAAAAATTCGGGGCCAGAGGCAGTAAATGAGGCAACCGACGTGACAAGTCGTCCGGGACAGCGGGCCCTCCGTGGGCTGTTTTTATGTGTATTGACGGTATGTGTACTGCTGGCGCCCTTGCGCGCGGTCGCGGCACCCTATGCGGCAATGGTGATGGACGCCCGCACAGGTGAGGTGCTTCATTCCCGCAACGCAGATACGCAACTGCACCCTGCGTCGCTAACAAAGATGATGACGCTTTACGTGGCATTCCAGGCCATTGAGCGCGGCGAGATCACACTCGATACGCCTGTTACAATCAGCCGCCTTGCTGCTTCAGAACCTCCCTCGCGACTTGGTCTGCGTGAAGGCCAAACAATCCGCCTGCGCTTCTTGTTGCGCGCAGCGGCGGTCAAGTCAGCCAATGACGCAGCAACAGCGATTGCAGAAGCGATTTCAGGTTCAGAGGACGCCTTTGCAACCCGCATGAACCGGACAGCACGCGCAATGGGTATGCGCAACACCAATTTTCGCAATGCGCATGGCCTCACCCAGTCAGGTCACCTTTCTACGGCCCGCGATATGACGGTGCTTGGGCGTCATGTGATCTATGATTTCCCCCAATACTATAATCTCTTTTCACGCCGTTCTGCGGATGCTGGAATCGCAACAGTGCGCCATACCAACCGCCGCTGGCTGGACAGCTACGAAGGGGCAGATGGCATCAAGACCGGTTATACAAACGCTGCTGGCTTCAACCTTGTTGCCTCTGCGCAACGCGGGCAGGAACGGATCATCGCGACAGTCTTTGGTGGATCATCCACTGCGGCGCGGAATGCACGCATTACAGAACTCATGGACATGGGCTTTAACCGTGCGCCGGCGCAGGCAACGATCCGGCCGCCAAACGCACCGGCTGCAATGCTGTCGAGCGCGACCGGCAATCCGCAACTGGGCAATGCCGGCAAAACGATCCGAGTCAGCGGCGTGGTGACGACAAGTATACGCCCGATCGCACGACCTTTGACCACAACGGCCCCACCAGAAGAGGTTCTTATGGCGGCGGTTGATGCGGATATCATCAACGCGGTCATTGCCGATTCCGTGAATGCCGCCCTTGCCGAAGCCTTGGCAGATGTGGCCGTTGAACCGGTTGTGGTTCAGGCAGCGTCTGCAGCGGTTGTCACCCCGACAGTGCGGCCAGCAGAGCCCGCAGAAACCGTTGTTGCCGCACTTGAGCCGCCGGAGGTTTTCAACAGCGAGCCTGAAGTCGTCACCCGCATTTCCACATCAGGCGGACGGCACTGGGGTGTAAACGTCGGGCGCTATAACACGCGCCATGACGCAGAACGGGTTTTGCTGCAAGTTGCGCTAAGCGAGATGAGCACGTTGGATGGGTCCTTGCGCCGTGTCACACAACGCTCTGGGGGGTTCGATGCGAACTTTATGGGGTTGACCCGTGAAGGGGCTGATCTGGCCTGTCGGCGGCTGCAGGCACGCGGCACAACCTGCTTTATGATCGGTTCGGACGGCTAGGGCTTAGACCACCGCACCCTCGAAGGCTGCCGCCATCAGAGAGCGCGTATATGCGGACTGCGGCGCATCAAAGATCGCGTCCGCATCCCCTGCTTCGACCACATCGCCCTGCTTCATCACCATGACCTTGTGCGATAAGGCCCGCACGACCTTGAGGTCGTGGCTGATGAACAAATAGGCCAGCCCGTTCTTTTGCTGCAACTCGCGCAAAAGTTGGACAATCTGGACCTGCACCGTCATGTCCAGGGCGCTGGTCGGCTCGTCCAGGATCAGCAATTTGGGTCGCAGGATCATTGCGCGCGCAATCGCAATGCGCTGCCGTTGCCCGCCGGAAAATTCATGCGGATAGCGATCCATCAACACGGGGTCGAGACCGACCTCGCCCATGATCTCGGCTACCATGTCGCGGCGATCACGACCGGGATCGACCCCATGCACACCTAGGCCTTCCGAGATGATCTCGGCCACGGTCATGCGCGGGGACAGTGACCCGTAAGGGTCTTGGAACACGATCTGCATCTCGCTGCGCAGGGGACGCATCTGGCGTTGCGACAGGTGGTGAATATCGGTGCCCTGAAACGAGATCAGCCCTTCCGACCGGATCAGCCGCATCACAGCCAAGGCCAACGTCGTCTTTCCGGACCCGCTCTCGCCGACTATCCCCAATGTTTCGCCCGCACGCAGGGTCAGTGTCGCTTCGTTTACGGCCTTGATGTAGCCCACTGTGCGCTTGAGAAGGCCGCGCTGGATCGGAAACCAGATCTTTAGCTTTTCGGTCTGCAAGACAACAGGCGCATCGGCGGACACTGGTGCCGGCACGCCGGTCGACTCCGCGGCCAACAGCATTTGCGTATAGGGGTGCTGCGGGTTGGCGAAAAGTTCTGCGGTCGGCCCTGTTTCGACAATTTCTCCGTCTTTCATCACGCAAACGCGGTCGGCGATCTTGCGCACGATTGTCAGGTCATGGGTGATGAACAGCATCGACATGCCTTCATCGCGCTTCAGATCAGCCAGCAAGTCCAGGATTTGCGCCTGAATAGTCACATCCAGCGCCGTTGTCGGCTCATCCGCAATCAGCAGTTCAGGCCCGTTGGCCAGCGCCATCGCGATCATCACCCGCTGGCGTTGCCCGCCAGAGAGCTGATGGGGATAGGCCCCAAGGCGGCTTTCAGCCTCGCGGATGCCCACACGGTGAAGCAGTTGCACGATGCGATTGCGCACCGCAGCACCCCGCAGGCCCTGATGCAATTCGATGCTTTCGGCCAATTGCTTTTCAATCGTGTGCAGCGGGTTAAGCGATGTCATCGGTTCCTGAAAAATGAAACTGATGTCGTTGCCGCGCACGCGGCGCAGCGCGGTTTCATCCGCACCGACCATTTCGACGCCATCATATTTGATCGACCCCGCCATGACCGCGCTGTCGCCCAAAAGCTGCACGGTGGACAAAGCTGTGACCGATTTCCCCGATCCGCTTTCACCCACAATCGCGACCGTTTCACCCTTGTGAACCTTGAACGAGACGCCCCTGACCGCATGGGTGGTGTCACCATCCTGCCGGAAAGCCACGCGCAGGTTCTGGACTTCAAGAACGGTGTTATTCATCTGCTGTCGGTTCCGGTCTTGGCAAGGTCAGGCTCTTGGCCAAAAGTCGCCTCATCAACGGTCACATTGCCATCCGCCACAAAAGTCTTGCGCGGATCAAAGGCATCGCGGACCCCTTCAAAGATAAAGACCAATAGCGAGAGCATAACCGCAAAGGTGATGAAGGCCGTAAAGCCAAGCCACGGCGCTTGCAGGTTCTGTTTGGCCTGCAAGGTCATCTCGCCCAGGGATGGCGCGGAGGACGGCAGACCGAAGCCTAGAAAATCAAGCGAAGCCAAACCGCCAATCGCGCCTGTCACCAGAAACGGCAGCATCGTGACCGTGGCCACCATCGCATTGGGCAGCATGTGGCGGAACATGATCGTCCTGTCGCGCACACCCAGTGCTTTGGCCGCACGCACATATTCCAGATTGCGCGCGCGCAGGAATTCAGCCCTGACCACCCCGACAAGGGCAGGCCAGCCGAACAGCACTGTCAAAAACACAAGGAGCCAGTAACTTCGCCCCAATATCGCAAACACAATGATGATGACGTAAAGCGACGGCATTCCTGTCCAGATTTCAATGAAGCGTTGGAAAATCAAATCGGTCCACCCGCCAAAATACCCCTGCACCGCACCCGCCATGATCCCGATGATCGACGCTGCGACAGTGACAGTCAGGGCAAACGTCACCGACAATCGGAAACCATAAATTACGCGGGCCACAACATCGCGCTTGGTGTCATCGGTGCCCAGCCAGTTTTGTGGGCTTGGCGGTGCGGGGGCCACGCCACCCACATCGACAATCGTATTGTAGGAATAGGGGATGATCGGCCAGATCATCCAGCCTTTCTGGAAATCACCGTCCAGCACCTCGCCCGCCTTGACCGCTGCGATCAACTCCTCTGGCGCGTCAAAACAGTCTTCCAGACCGCCGGTGAGGATCAGACAATCCACTTCGACCTCGCCATAGCCTGCCTCGGTGGGGAAATCCCCGCCAAAGTCACGCTCGGAATAAAAGCTGAAGATCGGCATACGGATTTCGCCGCGATAGCTGACAGCGATGGGTTTATCGTTTGCGATGAACTCAGCGAATAGGGACAGACCAAAGAGCACACCGAAAATGATAAGAGACCACGTGGCCCGGCGGTTTCGTTTGAAATTCCGCCAGCGGCGCTGGTTCAGTGGGGAAAGGAAGGGTGTTTTGGCCATCAGTTCCGCGCCTCGAAATCAATACGCGGGTCGATCAACACATAGGTCAGATCGGTCAGAATACCCACGACAAGGCCGATCAGGGAAAAGGCAAAAAGCGTCCCAAAAACCACTGGGTAATCGCGCGCAACAGCCGCCTCGAACCCGAGCCGGCCCAGGCCATCAAGCGAGAAGAGTGTTTCGATAATCAGCGAGCCCCCAAAAAACACGCCGATGAACAAGGCGGGAAAGCCCGAGATCACGATCAGCATGCCATTGCGAAAGACATGGCCATAAAGCACGCGGCTTTCGGACAGGCCCTTGGCGCGGGCGGTGATCACATACTGCTTTTTGATCTCGTCCAGAAAACTGTTTTTGGTCAGCAGGGTCAGGGTCGCGAATGCCGAAATGGTCGAGGCCAGCACAGGCAGGGTGATGTGCCAGAAATAGTCGAGGATCTTGCCGATCAGGGTCAAGTCCTCGAAGTTGGATGATGTCAGGCCCCGCAACGGGAAAATCCGCCAATAGGACCCGCCCGCGAAAAGCACGATCAGCAGGATCGCGAACAAGAACCCCGGGATCGCGTAGCCCACGATAATCGCACCCGATGTCCATGTGTCAAAAGGAGTGCCATCGCGCACGGCCTTTTTGATGCCCAGCGGAATGGAGATCAGATAGGCGATCAAAGTGGACCAGAGCCCCAGCGTGATGGACACCGGCATCTTTTCAATCACCAGATCAAAGACGCTGATCGAGCGGAAGTAACTTTCCCCGAAATCGAACCGCATGTAATTCCACATCATATTCAGGAACCGTTCAAGCGGTGGCTTGTCAAAGCCGAATTCGCGTTCGAGCTGGGCGATAAACTCAGGTGGCAGACCACGTGCCCCGATATAGTCGCTTTCTGTTTGTTGACCGATGTCCGCATCCCCTGCCCCGCCGGAGATTCCTTCGAACACATTCCCCTGACCTTCAAGATTGGCCAGAATCTGTTCGATCGGGCCACCCGGAACGAATTGGGTCAGACTAAAGTTGATGATCATGATCCCCAACAAAGTAGGAATCACAAGCAACAAGCGTCGGAGGATATAGGCGCCCATTTTCTGTGCTTACTGGAACGCGCCTGCCGCGGCGAGCGTGTCGAATTTCTCTTGATTGAACCACCAGTAATCAAGGTGGCCCAAACCAAACTCTGGCAGGTTTTCAGGGTATTCGTAGAAGTCGTAATAGGCGACCCAGTTACGACCAGCGTACCATGTCGGCACCATGTAGTATTCATACCGCATGATCCGGTCGATAGCGCGCACACCCGCTGCCATTTCATCATAATCAGCGGCATCACGCACCAGATCGGTCAACGCATCAACGGCTTCTGAACAAAAACCGGCAGGGTTGAAGACATCATCGCGGTCTTCGCAGCCATATTTTTGGCCAAGGCCGGACCCTTCTTGCAGGCCGTTGTTGTAGCTGTCGAAAATCATATCAAAGTCGTTCGACTGGGTGCGCGCCTGAAATTGTGACGGATCAACGCGGTTGTAGGTAATATTCACGCCCAAACGCTCGAGGTTCTCGATGTAGGGGTTGATGATCCGGTCAAAGCTTTGGCGGGTCTCAAGAAACTCGACATCAAGTGTATTGCCATCCGCGTCGCGCAGAAGACCATCTTCGCCAGATGTGAAACCGGCCTCTTCCATCAGCGCAAGCGCGGCGCGCAGGTTGGCGCGATCAAGCGGGCGGTCGCCGCTTTGATGCGGCAGCAATGCCTCTTCGGTAAAGATTTCCGGCGGCAGCATGTCGCGCACCGTTTCCAGCATTTCCAATTCGCGGCCTTCGGGCAGACCCGCCGCCTTGAGGCGATCGTTTTCCCAGAAGCTTTCGCGTTGCTGGAACAGGCCGTACTGCAAGGTTTCGTTGGTCCAAGTGAAGTTATACATCAGGCCCAAGGCACGGCGCACATTGCGGTCTTGAAACTTTTCACGTCGCAGGTTGAAAACAAAGCCTGACGCGGCGGGCAATGTGCCGTCTTCCAGTTCTTCCTTCTTGACCCAACCGGCCTCGATCGCGGGAAAATCATAAGAGGTCGCCCAGTTGATCGAACTGGTCTCGCGCCGGAATGTAAATTCGCCTGCTTTGAAACCCTCAAAGGCGGCAGATGAATCGGCGAAATATTCGATCCGGATCGAATCATAGTTGCCGCGCCCGATCTGCATCGGATGATCCACGCCCCAGTAGTCGGGGTTGCGCGTGTAGATGATCTGGCGGCCCGGATCGACCGAGGAAATCACGTATTCCGCTGTCCCCGGTGATGTCTCGATGCGTGCTTCATCAAGACGCGCCCCGGTCTCTTCAAACCATGCCTTTGACATGACAAGCGAGCTTCCCATCTGCGTAACACGACCACGGGTAGGAAAATCTTCTGCGAAATCAAAGCGAACGGTGTAGTCGTCGATGGCCTCGTAAGAAGGAACAAGTTCCTTGATATAGGACGCGTAGGAAGGTGTGGCTTGCTCGCGCAACAGTTCATGGGTGAAGACCACATCCTGCGCCGTCATCGGTGTACCGTCAGAGAAGGTGATATCGTCACGCAGATTGAAGATCACCCAAGACCGGTCTTCTGGATATTCGATCGTCGTGCAGAGCAGACAATAATAAGACCCCACCTCATCCGAGGTTGTAACCATGAGCCGCTCGAAAATGGACGACGACAATGCCCCCGGTGTACCGGAAAGGGTGGCAAAGGGATTCATGCTGTCAAAGGTGCCATCCGCAGAAAGGCTGATCTCTCCGCCAAGGGGCGCATTGGGGTTCACATAGTCAAGATACGGCGCATCGGGGCCGTACTTCAGATCGCCATAGTCGTTGTAGCCGTGGCTTTCGATGACGACCTCATGACTGTCAGCAAAAACCTCTGACCCGGCCCAGAGTGCAGCAACACCAATCACCGAACCGACAACCCATTGTTTGAGAGCCATTTCGCGGCGGTCACGTTTGGCAGCAAGAGCACCAGACTGGGGGCGATTTTGCATCATTCTCTCCTGGATAAAGACGTCTACGCATGACTAAATGAAGTAAAAGGACAGTTTGGCAAACTTTCAAGTTGAGTTTACGTGAACTTCCAGTGAGCAAAGCGTAACAATCAACAAAAAAGGCCGCCCAAATGGACGGCCTTGCAGCTTTTCGAGGCGATCCTTACTGACCGCCGATCGTCGCAAGATAAGCAATCAGGTTTGCACGATCCTCGACGCTACGCATACCATTATAGCTCATCGCCGTTCCCGGCGCATAGCCGCGCGGGTTCTCAAGGAAAGAATTCAAGTGTTCAGGCGTCCAGACGTCGACCACCTCGGCCAAAGCACCCGAATAGTTGAAATCGCCGTAGAACTGCACAGGGCGGTTCACGATGCCATAAAGTGCTGGACCTGTGCCGTGATTGCCCGACTCAAGTGCGTGACAAGACCGGCAACCGCGCCACAACGCCTCGCCGTCTGTCGCACTTGCTGATGCAAAGACGACAGAGAATGGCACTTCTTCGACGACTTCTGCATCCGCAACTTCGGCCCCGGCAACTTCGATCACGTAGGCTTGCTCGCCATCACCGTGTCCGCCACCGTGGTATATCTCTTCTGCGAGCCAAGCGCCGAGCAAGAAAACAAGGAAGGTGCTGCAAAGACCACCAATCAATTTGGTCATTGTCATTGTGTCGAACATGTCGCGTTCCATTTCGTTCAAAGTTTTGTCGGTGTCTAACCGCTTCCAACACCGGGTTGCAAGGTATACTGGCGCGACGAAATGCCCATTTTTCGCGGGGCAGAGCAAGGAGGTCACATTCATGTCACCAAGAATCGCCTTTCAAGGGGAATTGGGCGCCTATGGTCACGAGGCCTGTGTGACCGCCCGCCCTGACTTTGACCCGCTGCCATGCAGTACTTTTGAGGCCGCGATCGAGGCTGTGAGGACCGGCAAGGCCGAGCTTGGAATGATCGCTGTCGAAAACTCGACCTACGGAAGGGTCGCCGATGTGCATTCGCTCTTGCCACAAAGCGGGCTGCATATTGTGGATGAAACCTTTGTGCGTGTGCATATCAACCTGCTGGGTAAGCCCGAGGCGCAACTGGCAGACATCAAGGAGGCCCACGGCCATCCGGTCATCTTGCCCCAATGCAGCCAGTTCCTGCGCACAAACAGCATCACCGGCGTGACAAGTTCCGACAATGCCCGTGCAGCCCGCGAAGTGGCGGCCGGCGGAGATGTGACCGTTGCCGCACTCGCATCGGAATTGGCCGCGGGCATTTATGGTCTCAAGGTTCTGGCGCGCCACATCGAAGACAATGCGCGGAACACGACCCGCTTTTTGATCATGTCCCGAGAGCCGGATTATACGCGCAGGGGCGATTACGGGATGATGACCAGTTTCGTCTTCCGCGTGCGCAACATTCCTGCAGCGCTTTACAAAGCGATGGGCGGTTTCGCGACCAATGGCGTGAACATGACGAAACTGGAAAGCTACATGGTTGGCGGCGATTTTACCGCCACCCAGTTCTACGCCGAGATCGAAGGCCACCCGGACGACGCCAACGTGCAACTAGCGCTGGAAGAGCTGGGCTATTTCACAGACCATTTGCTGGTGATGGGTGTCTACCCGTCAGCAGCACGCAGACATGAAGGCAAGATCGAATAGGCCTATTGCCCGCGGCGGAAATCGTCCTCGAGCGCTTCGGCATAGTCCGAAACACGCGCCTTGAAGCGTTTGGTCAGTTTGGATTTGGCAAGTTTCAAAGATTGCAGCAAAAGGCGCGCCGTCAGTGTCTTTGCGCTCAGCTCGAATGCAACCAAGACGCGGGTCCGCGACTGGGACAGCGCGACGAGTTCGACCTGCGTATTTGCCGACAGACCGTCAGATTGGCTGACGATTTCGATCATTTCCGGCCTGTCCAGCTTTGTCAGTTCCGCCACGACCCTGCGTTCTCGGTCACGAAACCGAAAGGCGATGTCCCAAAGCGTCCCCACACAGGCCTCGCCTTCTTGCCTGCGCGAGACGGTAATACCTTGGCGCAAAGCCCGCCGCTCGAAGGCTGCAAAGTCACTGACCCGGCCGAATACATAGTCGATCGGGGCCTCGATATCCTCGCGCGTGCTCAGCTTCATTTACTTCAGTCCTTCAGTCTTCGTTCAATCAAGCCGATCAGCGAGCCATGCCTCAAGCAAAAAATGCGCTATGGCTCCTTTTCGCGCGGGCAATAGCTTGGGATGATTGCCGCTGAACGCCAGCGCCAGCTCCTCGCGTGTCACCCAAATGGCATCTTCGATTTCATTGGGATCAATGGTCAGTTCCGTGCTCAAGGCCTCGCCCGCACACCCGAACATCAATGATGACGGAAACGGCCAAGGCTGGCTTGCCAGGTACGACACCTGACCCACGCGGACGCCCGCCTCCTCAAACACCTCGCGACGCACGGCAGCTTCGATTGTCTCTCCGGGTTCCACAAATCCGGCAAGCAACGAATACATGCCCTCCGGCCATCCAGGAGAGCGACCTAACAGCACAGCGTTCTGATGCGTGATCAACATGATGACCACCGGATCAGTGCGCGGAAAGTGATGCCCGCCGCAAGCCGCGCAGTCGCGCTGCCAACCGCCCATAGCGATTGTGCTTTCAGTGCCGCAACGCGCGCAGAACCGATGCGAACGGTGCCAGCCCATGATGGCCTTGGCCGTTGCCGCCAGTTCAGCGTCACGTGCTGTCAGGCGATTCATGATCGCCCGCAACTCTGCAAAAACTGCCTCTGGCATGGCTGGGTGACGCTGCTCGGAAGGGTCCAGAAAACTGTCGAGCGTCGCGGTCTCAAGGTTTTCCGGGGTCCAGCCCGACAAGTCTGCGGCAAAAACAGGTGCGGCGTTTTCACGTCCCAGAAAGACAAGATCAGCGCCCGCATCCGCCATCACAGGATGATCCATCGCAACACGCACCAGCGTATCGCCTGCGATCATCGGCTTGCCCTGCCAAAGAAGGATGGTTTGCGCATCATCTTGCGCTTTCAATGCCTCTGTCTTGCCGCGCAACTCTGCTGCACGATCAAGCCCTGATCCACCGAATGTGACTGTCTCTGCAATTCTCATTCGGCTCAGATGACACGGACCTGGGTGAAGTTCAATTTCTTCTGACTGTCTGTGTTGGCAAGCGCGAACCAAGTTCATTACTGTTGCCTCATGAGCAGTCTTACGCAATCCCCACCAATGGACGCGCCAGTCACGGGGCAACTGCGGATTCTGCAAACGACCGACCTTCATATGCAACTCTTGCCGTTCGACTATTTTTCGCAACGGATTGACCCGGCGACTGGCCTGGTCAGCTTGGCTGATCAGATCATGGCGCTGAAATCGGACAAGACGACAACGATTCTTTGTGACAACGGCGACCTGATTCAAGGGAGCCCGCTGGCCGACTATCTTGCAAAACACCTGAGCGCAGGTGCGCCGCATCCAATGCTACAGGCGCTGAACCTTCTGGGCTATGATGCAATGACGATTGGCAATCACGATTTTGACTTTGGCCTTGATGTGCTGCGCAACGCACTGCGCACGGCCAGGTTTCCCGTCGTCAGTGCCAATCTCAGTGCGGTTGAAGGGCCTGCACTTTGCCTGCCCTATGCAATCATAGAGCGGCAGATTGTCTGCGATGATGGCCTATCACGCCCCATCAGGATCGGGGTCACGGGCTTTGGACCGCCGCAGTCCCAAGATTGGGGCGACAAGACGGGCAAGGGTGGCATACTGGCAGGGGACATTATCGAAGCAGCGAACCGCATTGTGCCGCAGATCCGCGACGCAGGTGCCGATTTGATCATCGCGCTTTGCCATTCGGGGATCGGCGCCGCTGCGCCAACACCGCGGATGGAAAATGCCGCTGTCCCTTTGGCCTCGGTCGACGGGATTGATGTCATTCTGGCGGGGCACACCCATGAAGCGTTTCCGAACTTGACCCAAGCCGCTACCAAAGAAATCGACCCCTTGGCAGGCACATTGCACGGCAAGCCCGCTGTGATGGCCACGTTCAGTGGCAAGACGCTGGGTGTCATTGATCTCGATTTGTCTTGGAATGAAAAAGGATGGGCTGTTTGCGGTCATCGCGTTCGCCTTGAGCCAGCAGTCGTCACACCGAATACGCAAAGCCCGGTTGGGCAGCAATTGCGCAGCCTTATCGCTGCCGCGCATACCGCCACCTTGGCAAAGATGAGTGCACCGATTGCGCATACGGCAGTCCCGATCCACAGCTATTTTGCAACCGTGCAACCCGATCTGAGCCAAGAACTGCTTGCGCTGGCAATGCAGGATACTCTCGCCGCAGCGATTGACGGCACGCCAGAGGCGGACCTGCCTGTGCTTGCCGCGACATCTCCTTTTCGTTCGGGTGGGCGCGGTGGCATGGGGCATTACATCGACATCGCCCCCGGACCGATCACTTTGCGTGATGCCGCCGCGATCTTTCCTTTTGCCGATACGGTTTGCGGCGTGCGTCGGACAGGCGCGCAACTGGCGACCTGGCTGGAAAGAGCCGCCTCATACTACTACCAGATCACTGCCGGTCAAAGAGATCAACCGCTGCTCAACCCGCTGAACCCCGGCTATAACTGCGATACCATCTTCGGTCTGTCCTACGAAATCGACCTGACCCAGCCTGCGCGCTTTGACATGGATGGTTCCGAAATCAATCCAAGATCCCGTCGTATCCATAATCTGTCTTATCACGATAAGCCGGTTGCAGACACTGACACCTTTGTCATCGCGACAACGAGCTATCGCTGCAAAGGCGGCGGCGGTTTCCCCGCTCTGCCCCACTCCGATATCTTGCATGTGATGCATCAACCGATCCGCGAAATGCTTGTCGCGCATTTGAGAGACAGCGCAGAGGTCAAGGGACCCGGCCAGCCCACATGGTCGTTCTGCAAGATACCGCAGACGGCTGCGACCTTTCAAAGCGCACCGGCGGCGCAAGCGCACCTCGCCGGTCCGATCACATACATCGGCGCAGGGGCTGACGGGTTTGATACATATCAGATCAGCTTCTGACACCTTGCGATGACGGCGGACTCACCTTATATCACCCATCGAGAGGTTGGCGCGGGCGAGCGCCTCGCCAACCTGGTCAGGTCCGGAAGGAAGCAGCCATAACGAGCCCCGCTTGGGTCGTTGTCAGCCTCTCACCCAAGCGTTTTGCCGCAGGCAAACGCGACGCCCGACAGAGTGAAATTGCACAGCAATCTCGCGGAGTCTGGTGAATTCGAAGCCACATCCAGAAAAGGAGGATGTTTATGAGTGTCGCAAGAACATCCCTCCCGGTCCGGGTGCGCTGAAGCAATTTCCGTCCCCTCGTCCGGTTCTTGCTGATTGTTTCAGACAGTCAGCCCCCTTGATGACTTTGACGAGGACAGACCCTTGACAGATATGACTCGCGCCGACCTTGGATGGTCGCCTTTCTTCATGTCCCAGCTTGAAATCGAAGAGCTTGAGACACTGACCCCTGCCCGCATTGCCACAGTCCACCGCGATCGGGTTGTGGGCTTTTCCGAAATTGGCCCGCTGGAACTGACGCTGGAGCCCGGTCTGACAACTGCCGCCGTTGGCGTGGGCGATTGGGTGCTTTGCGCGCCTGAACAACACCGGTTGATCCGTGTTTTGGACAGGCAAACAGAACTGACGCGCGGGACCGAATACCACACCGGCGAAAAGCAACTGATTGCGGCGAACCTTGATACGCTGTTTATCACCTCGTCCTGCAATAACGACTTCAACCCCGCGCGGTTGGAACGCTATCTGGCATTGGCCCATGACGCGGGAATCACGCCGGTCATTCTTTTGACCAAGGCCGATCAATGCGATGATCCTGACAGCTATATCGATCAGGCCCGCGTCTTGGGACGCAATCTTGAAGTCGTCGCACTCGATGCCAAGACCGGTGACGTGGCTGGCCTTCTGGAACCTTGGTGCGGCAAGGGGCAGACCGTCGCGCTTGCAGGATCATCGGGCGTTGGTAAGACCACAATCGCAAATGCACTGACCGGTGGAAATGCGCTGACACGCGATATCCGCGAAGACGATGCACGCGGGCGGCACACGACCACAGGGCGGTCGCTCCACCGCATGAAGACTGGCGGCTGGCTGATCGACACGCCGGGGATGCGGGGGCTGGGGGTAGCCGAGGTCGCCTTTGGGATTGATGCCACATTCCCAGAGATTTCAGAACTGGGCGAAGCCTGCAAATTCCGCGATTGCGACCACGAGACAGAGCCGGGTTGCGCCGTCCAAGCCGCGATTGAGCGCGGCGAGATCGACCCCGAGCGGCTCAAACGCTTCAAAAAGCTCAAGCGCGAAAACCAACATGCGACAGATACCATTGCGCAAGCACGGGATCGCAACCGCAAGCTGGGCAAGATGATCAAGTCGGCGGTCAAGAAAAAGGGGCGCTAGGTCGCTGCGACCTGCACGGCCCAATCCATCTGCGCCTCGGTCTCGACCGCACAGGGCCGGATGTGCCGCAACCGCGCCAGGGCCGCGTCAGGCGCCTCGCCTGCTGCGATCATCAGGCGCAAGACCATCATGCCTGACCTGCCGCATCCACCAAAACAATGGACCAGCACACGCCGCCTTTGCATCAGAATACCAAGAGCCTGATCGCGGACGGCGGGCCAATCCATCGCCACCGGAACACCAAAATCAGGAACAGGCAGGTGCAGCCAGTCGATACCCGCATTGGCCAGATCGGTGCCCAAACTCCCTGCCCCCTTACGGTCAAGTTCTGCTTGCTCAGTCATGGAAATAACAAGGTGTGGCTGCCATTCCAGCAACCGCAACCAATCCGCATGGTAGTGGCGGGTACGGCCGGGCAACGGCGAAAGCGCAAGCACTCCTCCGCCAGCGGGCAAACTATGGATGACAAACTCTTGCATGGTGACCCTTGTTCCTTCCCGCACGCGGTTCTGCGCGTCTTGAAATAAGGTGCACGGGTCATGCGACCCCGCGCAAGAGGCAACTGGCCTGATCTTATCCTGCTTTGATACGGTAGACCTTCACCGGCGCAGCACCTAGTCTGTTGCAACGCCCGAATCCTGTGCAAAGGCCGCCATGACTGACCAACCCGCCTATCAAGTGCTTGCCCGGAAATACCGGCCTGAAACCTTCGCCGATCTGGTGGGGCAGGACGCCATGGTGCGCACGCTGAAAAATGCCTTTGCGGCAGACCGGATTGCACAGGCCTTCATCATGACGGGCATCCGCGGGACGGGTAAAACCACCACGGCGCGGATCATCGCCAAGGGGATGAATTGCATCGGGCCGGATGGCAAGAGCGGCCCCACGACAGAACCTTGCGGACAATGCGAACACTGCGTGGCGATCATGGAGGGCCGCCATGTGGATGTCATGGAAATGGACGCCGCATCGCGCACCGGCGTGGGCGATATCCGTGAAATCATCGACAGTGTGCATTATCGGGCGGCCTCTGCCCGCTTCAAGATTTACATTATCGACGAAGTCCACATGCTGTCCAAGAACGCTTTCAACGCGCTGCTCAAGACGCTGGAAGAACCGCCCGCCCATGTAAAATTCATCTTTGCGACAACCGAAATCCGGCAGGTTCCGGTCACGGTTCTGTCGCGCTGCCAGCGCTTTGACCTGCGCCGGATCGAACCGGAAACGCAAATTGCCCTTCTGCGCAAAATTGCCACCGCCGAAGGGGCCGATATCACCGATGAGGCGCTTGCCTTGATTACGCGCGCCGCCGAAGGATCGGCCCGCGATGCGCAATCCCTGCTGGATCAGGCAATCAGCCACGGTGCGGGCGAAACGACCGCCGAACAGGTCCGCGCCATGCTGGGGCTGGCGGACCGTGGCCGCGTGCTGGACCTTTTCGATCTGATTCTGAAGGGCGAGGCCGCTGCGGCACTGACAGAACTGTCCGGCCAATACGCCGACGGCGCCGATCCGATGGCGGTCCTGCGCGATCTGGCCGAAGTCTGCCACTGGATCAGCGTGGTCAAAATCACGCCAGAGGCCGCAGAAGATCCCACGATCAGCCCCGATGAACGCGCACGCGGTCAAGCCATGGCCGGCACATTGCCGATGCGGGTCCTGTCGCGCATGTGGCAGATGCTGCTCAAAGCACTGGAAGAGGTCGGCATGGCCCCGAACGCGATGATGGCCGCCGAAATGGCGGTGATCCGGCTGACGCATGTGGCCGATCTGCCCAGCCCCGAAGAACTGGTCCGTAAACTGCAAGACGCGACGCCACCACAAGGTGGCCCGTCGGGCGGGCGGCCCGCACCTCGGGGCGGGACCACCCATGCCAGCGGGAACACGGTCACGCCGACACATGCGGGGCCAAGCGGGCCGTCAGCATCCGGGGCGCAAACAGCAACAGCCCTCGCCACCGATGCGCTGCACCACTATGCGCGGTTCGAAGATGTGGTGGAATTGATCCGCGCGCACCGCGACGTAAAGCTGTTGGTCGAGGTCGAAACCGGACTGCGGCTGGTCAACTACCAGCCGGGCCGGATCGAGGTGAACCCGACCGACACCGCATCGCCTGATCTTGTCGGACGGCTTGGGTCGCGCCTGCAGGCATGGACCGGAAACCGCTGGGCCATCACAGTGGTTCCCGAAGGTGGCGCACCAACTATCGCAGAAACCCGCGATGCGGCCGAGAATGCGCTCCGGCTGAAGGCTGAACAACATCCGTTGGTGCAGGCGGTTATTGCGGCATTCCCAAAGGCAAAGATCACCGAAATCCGCACTGAAGCAGATAAAACGCAGGACGCCTTGATGGATGCCCTGCCAGAGGTTGACGAAGAATGGGACCCGTTCGACGACGATTGATCACTGCGGCCACTTTGCTTGGGCCCGCACCGGCTTGGGCCGATGCCTGCACGACTGTGCGCCCGGGCTGGGACGGCGCGGAAGTGACAGCCCTGGGAGAGTTGCTTGTGATGTTCCAGACTCCGCTGGTTCTGATCTTGGTGCTCGCCTCGGCACTTGCGGTGCGTTTGCGCCACGAATTGGGCGGCGTTGCGGTGGTCGTGGGGTGGAGCATTGCAACCTATATGGTCACGGGCTGGGGCAACAGCGATGGTCTCAGACAGGCCGCGATGGCCGAGGGTTGCGTGGGCAGCCCCGCGCTTTTCATTACGGTTGCTGTGGCTATTGGTATCGGTGTAGTGCTTTATACAGCGCCCAAAGCGCGACGCAGTGAATGACGGGAGATCAGCAGGATGCTCAAAGGACTAGGCGGGCTTGGCGATATGGCCAAGATGATGAAGCAGGCGCAAGAGATGCAGGGCAAGATGGCCCAGATGCAGGAAGACCTTGAAAACATCATGGTCGAAGGTGTCAGCGGTGCCGGTCTGGTCAAGGCGACAGCCACAGCCAAGGGCGAATTGAAGGCCCTGGATATTGATCCGTCCATCTTCAACGGCGATGACAAGGAAGTGGTCGAGGACCTGATCCTTGCCGCAATCAAAGATGCCCAGAGCAAGGCAACCGAGCGGGCGCAAGCCGAGATGAGCAAGCTGACCGAAGGCTTGGGCTTGCCACCGGGTATGAACCTGCCCTTCTAGCGCGGAAGAATTTTCGCGAAAATTCTTAGGGCGCCGAACAAATTTCGGCGAAATTTGTTCGCACCAGCAAGAGTAGCATGACAAACGGCACAGAAGACCTCGACAACCTTATCGCGCTGATGGCGAAACTGCCGGGGCTGGGGCCACGCTCTGCCCGGCGGGCAGTGCTTCACCTGATCAAGAAACGGTCGCTTGTGCTCTTGCCTCTTGCCGATGCCATGCAGCGGGTTGGGGCAACCGTCCGCGAATGTCTGAATTGCGGGAATGTCTGCACTGCTGACATCTGCGATATCTGCCAATCCGAAAAGCGCGGCATCGGCCAGATCGCTGTTGTCGAAGACGTGGCCGATCTTTGGGCGATGGAGCGCGCACAGGTGTTCAAGGGGCGTTACCATGTACTTGGCGGCACACTTTCGGCGCTGGACGCGATTGGCCCTGACGAATTGCGCATTCCCAAATTGCTTGACCGGATCAAGACCGAAGAGGTGACCGAAGTCATACTGGCCCTGGGTGCCACGATAGATGGCCAAACGACCGCGCATTACATCGCCGACCAACTTCCCGGAATCACTGTCACCTCATTGGCCCAAGGCGTGCCGGTCGGCGGAGAACTCGACTATCTCGACGATGGGACGATCACCGCTGCGCTGAATGCCCGAAAAGCACTCTAGAAGGCTGCATTCTTCAAGATATTGACACATCTTCGGACATGAAGTGCCCCAATCTTGGCTTAGCCACGAGCAACAGTGATGGAATCCCAAGAGATGAGTAATGAGCAACGCCAGCAAGACTTCGCAGAACGCCTCCGTCGTATTGAACAAAAGAAAGCCGGGGCGGCAGAACAACCTGCGCCACAGCGCCCAAGCCGGTCGGAGCCGAACAACACTTACGGTGTTCCAAAAGAAGACAATACTGTGCGTAACGGTATCATCTGGGCATTCATCTTTGCGGCACTCGGCGCCGGCGGCTACTATGGCTGGCACGCAATCCCAGAAGATCTGAAGCAGGCTGTAGCGGGGCTGACCTCCTCGGAGGTAAACTCTGTTGCATCTGTTGACGTCGACGCAACCACCGAGGTCGCGGCACCGCGCCCTGTCGAGTCTGATACCATGTCAGATCAGGGGCCTCTTTTTGCATCGCCAGCGGTGGCGCATCAGGGAACAGGGCCACTGAGCCTGAATGACATCGCGACACAGATTGCTCTTCCAACGGGTGATACGGCGATTGGTGCCCTTCTTCCGTTTGCGCGCAATGCACAATGCGATCTGCGCAATCCTCTCCCTACGGAAAAAGTCGTCAACGTACGGATTGAAACCGCGTTACTTCCCGCACCGATCCAAGCCTTTTCCGACCAGGCGCTTGCAGCGCTTTTGCTTGCCAATATCGAGGCGGTGACAAAAAACGGAAAGTCCGCAGTCTCGGACGCACGCATCACTGACCAAAAAACCAGTCTTGATGTCTTTCTCACTGACACAAGTGCCCCGCTCTATCTGGTCTTGCAGAACCTCGGCCCAGGCGTGATCTGGAATATCCACTCGGCGCCGAATGTCACCGTGGCCCATGTTGCTATCATCGCCTCCAGCTTTTCCGGGCTTGTTGCTCCACCCAACAACGCCACTTTCGAAGCTCTGCTTGTTCCGGATTTTGTCGCAGCGCATAGTTTCGGCGCGGATGACGAAATCCGCCCCTGCATGATCCGGCCTTGGCGCAACCCGCAACCGGACTGGATCGGGTCAATCAAGGCCGAACGCGGCAACACGCTTTATGAAAACCAGATGTCTTCTTATGCCAAAGGATATGCTGCCTATAACAGTTGGTACACCGCAACCTTAGGTGTGGACGCAAGCACCAATCTGGTGACAGCACGCGATGCCGCGCATGTCTTGGTCGGGCCGCAGCCTTCGGAACCGATCCCTTACCGCTCTATGGCCGGACGTGACGTTTATTTCATGCAAACCGATCACATGATTGCGGGCGACACAGCCACGCGCCAAGCGATGACCGAACGTTTGCACAACGACCTGCTTGTGGCTGCAATTGGCGGCGATGCCAGCCTGCTTGACCCAGCGGTTGTGACGAGGGCTGCACAATGACAGGCATCCGTATCCTTATCGCGATTGTTGGCCTCATTGTTGCGGCACCGTTCATCGCGCTGAATGTCTGGGGGATCAACATGAGCCTCTGGGTCAATGAAGTGACCGCGCAGAATGAAGCCGTTTTGAATGGAGAGACTGATGTCCCCGTTGTGCGGGAGATGCCCAGCAACCCCTTGGCTTGGCTGCGCAATCGCGCCGATGTCAGGGATATGTTCGACACCGATACGCTGACCGACTCGCGCTATGTGGCCATTTCCGAGATCGTCACACTGGAAGACTTGCTTGCCGCAGACGAAACGCCACCCGCCGAGGCCCGTATCCCGCTTTATGCTGCCGCGCGGGCACCCGCTCGCCTGATCCGCTATTGCGAGGATATCATCCAGAGCATCGGACTCTCCTGCGATCTGCACTACTCGGAAGCACGCGAAAACCGTCAGGGCAAGATTGAGCTGCGGGGCTTGTTGCGCTTTATCCCCGCATCGCCTCTGGGTGATCCTTCTGCGATTGAGAATGGGACGCTGATCCGTACCGCAGCGCAACTGCCCTATGAGGGAAATCTCCTTCCTCCCAATGACGCCGCAACGCGCCGCGCTGCCATGACGCAAGCGCAGGATATCTGTGACCAAGTGCGTACCCGCTTTGGGAACTGCGTACTGGCGAACGTGACCATAGATGTCAAAGAACTCTGGATCACGGATCTTGAGGCCTTGCCTGCGGGCACAAATCCGCAACGGATCGACACTTTGGCAACCTTCGTCGTTTTTGCGGCGCAAGACCAGATGAATGCAAACGACCTGCGCGACATCGTCCGATCATTGGTTACGCCATAGGGCCAGTCCGCACGCCTGAAAGACCTATTGCCAAAGCGTCAAAAACGGTCCGGATACGTCGGCTGGTCTTGAGTTCGCGATGAGTAGCGAGCCAGACAGGAAAACTGATAGGATCTACTTGGGTCAAGACCCGCTCTACCCCGCCGGTATCAGGCCATACCCTGTCCGGCAAAACGGTGATCCCCAGCCCCGCGCGCATCATTTCCAACATCACAAAACCGCTGTCGGACGTTGTCTTGAACTGATCGGGGGCGATGATGATCCCCATACCTGCCAGAATTGCCAGCATCTGCGCGGTATCACGTGGGCCAATGAACTGGTGCCCGGCAACGTCATCCGCAGTTTCAGGCCGCCCGTTCTGGGCGATATAGGCGGATGATGCATAGAAACTCGCCGTGAAATTGGTCAGTTGTCGGGCGATCAGGTCAGGCTGATCGGGGCGCACGTGCCGGATGGCGATGTCGGCGTCACGGCGGGTGAGGTCCTCCAACCGGTCGGAAGCGACGACTTCAATCTCGATGCCGGGCGCTTCGCTTCGCAGTTTTTGCACGATGGCCGGCAGCAAACCGGCCGCGAACAACTCGCTTGCCGTGATCGTGACCTTGCCAGCCACATCCTGCGACTGACCGGATGCCACCATGGAAATGCGGCTGGCGGCATCGCCCATAGCTTTGACATGCTCTAGCAGATCATGCCCCGCCGTGGTCATGACCAAAGACCGCCCCGATCGTTCAAACAAGGTGACACCAAGCGCTTCTTCCAGCGCGGTCACCTGACGGCCCAGCGTTGGCTGGGTCGATCCCAGCGCACGGGCCGCCGCACTCAATGACCCTTCCTCGGCGGTGGCCAAAAAGGCCCGCACCTGATTCCAGTCAAAAGAGATCGCCCGCCAATTCATGCATATTTGTATACTAACACTGCAAATTTTCGCAATTCATATATTGTCTGTGTATATATAGCGCATGCCCAAGAGTGTAGACCCGCCAAGGAGCGATGTGGTGATGAATAAGGCAAAGTTTTGGGACAAGGCCGCGCAGAAGTATGCAGCCAGCCCGATCAAGGACATGGTGGCCTACGAGGATACGCTGGAAAGAGCGCGGCACTACCTAGACCCCAATGATCATCTGCTCGAGGTCGGGTGCGGCACCGGCACGACAGCATTGACCCTGTCCAAATCGGTCCGCGCTATCACTGCAAGCGATGTTTCGGAAAAGATGCTTGCCATCGCAGAAGGCAAGCGGAGGGATCAGGGGGTTGCAAACGTCAGTTTCGTACAGTCCGAAATCATGACTTCGGTCACGGGCGCACCCTTTGACGCGATTTGCGCGTTCAGCATCCTGCATCTGGCCGATGACCTGCCCGAGACATTGATGCACCTGCGCGAGCAGCTGAAACCCGGCGGTTTTATCATTTCCAAAACCGCCTGCCTGCGCGAGATGAACCGCTTTATTCCAATGGCCGTGAAGGCGATGCAACTTGTTGGCAAAGCACCCCATGTGCTGCTTTTCAGCGCGGAAGAGCTCGAGAATGCATTCCGCCGCACCGGGTTTGAGGTTGTAGAAGCCGGATATTTCGGCGCGAACACCCATGCGCGCTTTGTGGTTGCCCGCAGGCCGCAATAAAAAAGAGCGCCCACTGAGGGGCGCTCTTTCCGCGACAGGTAAAGACCGGATCAGTCCTTGCTGTCGTCATCGTCCGGCAAGTTAAAGAAGCTGTCCGCATCTGAAACATCGCGCATATCTTCTTCGTCTTCATCATCACCACGCGGATCAGACAGGCTGAAGGTTTCCAGCCCGGCCATTGCACTTGGCATCTTGGGTTCCGCTGGCATACCCAGCGACTGCTCTGTGCTGACAAGTTTGCGGCGCTCGTCATCCGACATGGCTTCGCCATCCTTGGCCCGCTTGGCGTTTGCCTTTTGCACAGCGGCGTCCAGTTCGGATTGCTTGCAAAGGCCCAAAGCAACCGGATCAATCGGTTCGATGTTGTTGATGTTCCAATGTGTCCGCTCGCGGATCGCCTGAATGGTCGGTTTGGTTGTGCCAACCAGCTTGGAAATCTGGCCATCGGTCAATTCAGGGTGGAACTTGACCAGCCAATAGATGGATGCCGGGCGATCCTGACGCTTGGACAGGGGCGTATAACGCGGACCACGGCGTTTTTCCTCGCCTGCTGCTGCAGCATAGAACTTGAGCTTCAGCTTGTGGGCAGGGTCAGCCTCGCCTTTGCTGATCTCTTCTTGCGTCAGTTGATTGTTCGCGATCGGGTCAAAGCCTTTCACGCCCATCGCCACATCGCCATCGGCGATCCCTTGCACTTCCAATTCGTGAAAGCCGCAGAACTCTGCAATCTGCTTGAACGTCAGTGTGGTGTTATCGCACAGCCAAACAGCGGTGGCTTTTGCCATAATCGGTTTATCGGACATCTTTCATCTCCATCTTATCAACAGACAAGCCTTTCCCGCACCCTTGAATGGGCAGACCGTTTTGGCGGCCGGGTTCGCATTGTCGGGGAACTTGAAGCCTATATAGTGAGCCTGAAACCGATAGGAAAGATCAAAATGCACCGCTTTTTGGCTCTGCTTTGTCTGCTTGCTGCCCCTGCAACGGCCCAAGACCGTGCAGGCGCCTTCGACTACTACGTCGTTTCCCTGTCATGGTCGGCCAATTGGTGCGCCTTGGAAGGTGACGCACGCAACGCGCCACAATGCGATCCTTCTGCGGATTTCGGCTGGATTTTGCATGGGCTTTGGCCGCAATACGAACAAGGCTACCCTGCCAACTGCGCGACCAACCAGCGTGCGCCAAGCCGCAGCGACACAGCTGCGATGGCCGATATCATGGGATCCTCGGGTCTGGCTTGGCATCAGTGGCGCAAGCACGGTGTCTGTTCGGGGCTATCGGCGGATGATTACTTCGCGCTTTCCCGAGAGGCTTTCGGGCGGATCACGCGACCGGGAGTGTTTCGCAGGCTGGACCGCGCAGTGACCCTGCCCGTGTCCCTCATCGAAGAGGCGTTTCTGCGCGACAATCCGCAACTTTCGGCTGACCAGATCACGATCACCTGCAAATCAGGCTATATACAAGAAGCCCGTATTTGCATGACACGTGATCTGGAGTTCCGCACTTGCGGCAGCGATGTTGTCCGAGATTGCACCTTGTCTGACGCGCAATTCAGTCCGATGCGATAAGGACGAAACACGAAAGGCACCCGCGACCCGATGCCTTTTCAATAGGTTTGTAAGCTGTACAAACCAATCAGGAATTCGACGGCTCTTGCTCTGCCGGCACTGTGCTTCCATCCTTGAGGATAATGGTACCGCGTGTGTCCTGGCATTTTGGCGTGCCATCGCGGTTCAAACGAGGCGTCATGTAACCTTCGATCCCGTCATCGATGTACCAATGCTGGCATCCATCGGGATCAATCCAGACGTTTGCGACCCCATCGCGCAACAAGCCACCATCGATCCCGCCATCGACCACGCCATTGTCGTCGCCGCTACGCTCGCAAGCGACCAAAGCACCAGTTGCCAGAACAATCATTAAACCGCGTACAAAACCCATTTTCCGATACCACCCACATCTTGCGCGATTCGCGCTCTTCAAATTCTCCCATACACTATGTTGATATTGGGTTTAGGTCTACCAACAGCACGAATATTGAGGGTGCATGCTTTGATTCATGCTGCGCTGACGACAGCCAATGTCAGCAAGCTGTTCGGTTCGGCCAGTCTTTCCACCACATTGAAATGGTGCAATCCGGGCTCAACAACCTGTTCGCATTGCCACGCTTCCGCAAGCGACTGGGCTTGCTCCAAGAACACTGGCCGTTCGTCAGCCCCGACCCAGACTGTCACTGGGATGGACGGAGGAGGCAAGTGAACCGGGCTTTCTGCCAATGCTTCAACCGCGTCGATCTTCAGGTCGACATTCATCGAGGTCCGCATCAGCGGCGCAAGATCGGCAACCGGCGAGATTGCAACCAAGCGCTCTACACGTTCTTGCCAGCGTGCACCAAGACGCGGGGCTGTCATGCGCGCAACCAAGTGGCCACCCGCCGAATGACCCACCAGCCGGATCGGTCCGGGTATCCGCTCTGCGACAACGCCAATCGCTGTCGCAACTTGGCGGCCTATGTCGCCAATCCTGACCGCTGGGCACAAGTCATAGGACGGCATGGCCACAGCCCAGCCATGCGCCAAGGGCCCGGCCGCCAAATGCGACCAGAAGGATTTGTCGAACCGCAGCCAATAGCCACCATGCACAAAGACCACCAAACCTTTGGCCAGCCGCGGCGGGTGGAACAGATCAAATCTCTGGCGCAGGGACTCACCATAAGGCAAATCGACCTCGCACATAGCCTCCGCACGAAACGCAGATGCAGCCTGTGTCCATTTCCCCGGATAGGCATCTGCCCCCGGAATATGGGCCGCATTCGCGTAAGCATCATCCCAATCCATCATATCCCCCTTTACGGCGGTCCCCCGCATAGGTCACATAGCCCCGAACAACGACGGAGGCTACAATGCTTGACGAAACCACAAACCTCAAATCCCTGCTGTCGCGTCCCGACCTTGTCTGCGAAGACGCCTTTGTCGCGGGCGAATGGGTGCAGGCGGCATCGGGCAAAACATTTGACGTCACAAACCCTGCCCGTGGTGACGTCATCGCCAAAGTGCCCGATTTGTCCCGCGCCGAAGTTGCGGCCGCCATCAAAGCCGCCGAAGCCGCGCAAAAACCATGGGCCGCTCTTGCTGCCAAAGACCGTGCGAAAGTGCTGCGCAAATGGTTCGACCTCATGATGGCAAACCAGGAAGACCTTGCCATCATCATGACCGCCGAACAGGGCAAGCCACTGGCCGAAGCACGGGGCGAAGTGGCCTATGGCGCGTCCTTTGTGGAATGGTTCGGCGAAGAGGCCAAGCGCATCTACGGCGAAACCATCCCTGGCCACATGGCCGACAAGCGGATCACCGTGATCAAGCAACCCATCGGCGTGGCCGCAGGGATTACACCTTGGAATTTCCCCAATGCTATGATTGCCCGTAAGGTCGCCCCTGCCCTGGCCGCTGGCTGTGCATTTGTGGTGCGCCCAGCATCGCTGACACCATTATCCGCACTGGCGATGGGCAAGCTTGCCGAAGAAGCAGGCGTGCCAAAGGGTCTGCTTTCTGTGGTGACATCCACCTCATCCTCCGAGGTTGGCAAAGAGTTCTGCGAAAACCCCATCGTGCGCAAACTGACCTTTACCGGTTCCACCGAAGTCGGGCGCATCCTGCTCAAGCAAGCCGCCGATCAGGTGATGAAATGTTCGATGGAGTTGGGTGGCAACGCGCCCTTCATCGTCTTTGATGATGCCGATCTGGACGAAGCTGTCATCGGTGCTATCGCGTGCAAATTCCGCAACAACGGCCAGACCTGCGTCTGTGCAAACCGGATTTATGTGCAGGCCGGTGTCTACGATGCCTTTGCAGCCAAACTGAAGGTCGCAGTGGAAAACCTGCGCGTGGGCGACGGGATGACCGACGGCACAACGCTTGGTCCGCTGATCGAGCCCGCGGCGGTGAACAAGGTACAAGAGCACCTCGCGGATGCACTTTCCAAGGGCGGTCAGATCCTGACGGGCGGGAAGCCGCACGGGCTTGGTGGGCAGTTCTTTGAACCCACGATCGTGACCAACGCGACCAAAGAGATGATGGTCAGCACCGACGAAACCTTTGGCCCCTTCGCGCCGCTGTTCAAATTCGAAGACGAGGACGATGTGATCGCCTTGGCCAATGACACGATCTTTGGTCTGGCCTCTTATTTCTATGCCAAGGACCTGAGCCGCGTCACGAAAGTGGCCGAAGCGCTGGAATACGGGATTGTTGGTGTGAACACAGGGATCATCTCGACCGAGGTAGCGCCCTTTGGCGGGGTCAAACAGTCCGGTCTGGGCCGCGAAGGATCACACCACGGGATCGAGGACTACTTGGAGATGAAATACATCTGCATGAGTGTGTGATTGAAAAAGTAAGGTGGATCATGATCCACCTTACCTGCAGGGGCCGACAAAAATTCACCGGACGGGCACTGCAAGAAAAATTTCGCCTCATTCCAAGGATTGACCAATCGCGCGCGTCTAACCACCGTGATGCGTATGATGACAAGCGATGAAGACCTGGCAACTGCGGCCGCTTCCGGTGACGGGGCGGCCTTTGCAAGCTTGCTTGACCGGCACTACGACCGGCTTTTTGCCTTTTGCTTTCGTCTGACCGGCGCCCGTGCCGAGGCCGAAGACCTGACCCAGGACATCTGCGCCGCCCTGCCTGCCAAGCTGGCGAGCTATCAAGGCCGGGCAAAGGTCACCACATGGCTTTACCGTGTTGCTGTGAATGCCGCCCATGACCGCAGGCGCAAGCGGGCAACATATATGAAAGCCTCGGATGGTTGGGGCGATTGGGAAACAGGCCGCAAGGCTGCAATCGCAGACACAAGCGCACAACTGGATTGGCTGACTGCCGCGATGAACCAATTGAACGACGACCTGCGCGACACGCTCGCCCTTGTGCTGGACGACATGACCCATGCACAGGCCGCCGAGGTGCTGGGCGTGTCAGAAGGCACGATCAGCTGGCGGATATCCGAGGCCAAAAAAGCGCTCCGCGCGATCAAGGAAAAGGAGGACGCGGTATGAATGACGACCTCGACGACCTCAAGGCGATGATGGATGCAGCAACGCCGCGACCGGATGCGGCGCGGCGGGCCGAGAACATCGCATTGGCGCAGAAAAACTTTGCCGACATCCAAGGATCGCGCACTGCCCCGCGTCCCACTTCTACAAACAGGCCAAAGGGCCTTTGGACAGGAGTGAGGACCATGCTGAACACAATGACCACAAAAGGTGCGCTGACCACGACGACAGCCCTCGTCGCTTGCGGCTTTCTGCTTTTGACACCGCAAGCGCAGGATTTGCTGCGCCCCCCATCAAACCCGCAAATCACAATGACAGAGTTCGACACGATCCGCAGTGCGCCGCAGGACGGGGTCGCATCTGTGGCGGAAGATGTGATGGCAACAAACACCATTGCCCCCGAGTCCTCCTCGGCTTTGCCGCAAGTGCAGCAGTTGCCGCTCACCATGCCAGAGCAAGACGAGAGCTTTGCAAATCGCGCCACCGCCCCGGCAGAGCGGAGCCGGCTAGCGATCAAGGACGCACAAGACACAGGCGAAACAGCCCCGACGCCCCCGACACCTGCGCCAGAGGCTTCGATAGCGATGGAAAGCACGGCACTCTCGGATGCTGTGGAGGGTGCCGCCGAGCTTGCTCCGGCGGCTCCGCCAAACATGCGTGGATTGTCCGGCGCTGTCACTGAGGAAATCATGATCCTTCCGGCACCCGCATCGCAGCCGGATGCGCGCTTTATCGCGCCGCCCGCGCAAACCGAGGCTTTTGCCAATGCCGACACAAACCCGCTGCGGATCACGTCAGAGGACCCTGTCTCGACCTTCTCGATCGACGTGGATACGGCGAGTTATGCGATTGTCAGGTCCTCTTTGTCGCGTGGGCAATTGCCCCCCGCGCAGGCGGTCCGGATCGAAGAGATGATCAACTACTTCCCCTACGACTATCCCGCACCCGATTTGGGCGAGGCACCGTTCCGGCCTACGGTGACGACCTTCCAAACGCCGTGGAACGCCGATACCCAACTGGTGCACATCGCTCTGCAGGGACAGATGCCAGCGCTGGACGACGGGCCACCGCTGAACCTTGTGTTCCTGATCGACACCTCTGGGTCCATGGATGACCCCGCCAAGCTGCCGCTGCTCAAGCAGTCTTTCCGGTTGATGGTCGACCGGTTGCGCCCCCAAGATGAGGTGGCCATTGTTGAATACGCGGGCAGCGCGGGTCAGGTGCTTGCCCCCACCCCCGCATCTGACAGGACAACGATCCTGCAGGCGATCCAAGGCTTGGGCGCAGGTGGGTCCACAAACGGGCAAGGCGGGCTGGAACAGGCCTATGCGATTGCCGATGCCATGGCCACCAATGGCGAGGTGAGCCGTGTGATCCTTGCGACGGATGGTGATTTCAATGTCGGCATCAGCAACCCTGACGCACTGAAGGCTTTCATCGCCGACAAGCGGGACACGGGCACCTACCTGAGCGTTCTGGGCTTTGGGCGTGGCAATCTCGATGATGCGACAATGCAGGCGCTGGCCCAGAACGGAAATGGCACGGCGGCCTATATCGACACGCTGTCAGAGGCGCAGAAAGTGCTGGTTGACCAATTGTCCGGCGCTTTGTTTGCGATTGCAGAAGACGTGAAAGTGCAGGTTGAATTCAATCCGGCACAAGTCGCCGAATACCGCCTGATCGGATACGAGACGCGCGCGCTGAACCGCGAGGATTTCAACAACGATGCGGTGGATGCGGGCGAGCTTGGCGCGGGTCATTCTGTCACGGCGATTTATGAGATCACCCCAGTGGGAAGCCCCGCGCAACTTAGCGATCCGCTGCGCTACGCGCCCAATACGGTGGCGTCAGCGTCGGACGAATTGGGGTTCGTCAAACTGCGCTATAAAGCACCGGGCGCAGATGTCAGCCAGTTGATCGAAACACCGATAGTGGGCAGCGGCATTCCGGGGACAGAGGCAAATTTCGCCGCCGCGATTGCAGGCTTCGGGCAGTTGTTGCGCAATCCGCAATACCTTGGCGATTGGGGATATGACGCGGCCATCGCGCTGGCCAATGCCAACAGGGGTGAAGATGCCTTTGGCTACCGGACCGAAGCGGTGCAATTGATGCGGCTTGCGCAAAGCCTGTCACGCTAGAGCCGCAGGTAAGGTGGGTTTCAACCCACCTTACGTGACCTGCGCTTTCGCCAAAGGCAGAATCTGGCGCTCGATCAGCCGCTGCAAATCGCCAAAGTAACCCCCGCTGCGGGCCGGTTGCAGCGGGTCAGAGGTCAACGCCAAAGTCATGCCGACCGCCGGAGCGACGCAAATGATCTGGCCGCCATAGCCCCGCGCAAGGGCATATCGCACTCCATCACCCTGCCCCAAAAACCAGCCATAGCCGTAATCCAGTCCTGAAAACGCAGAGCGGGTCCGCACGTCAAACGACCGCGCGACCCAATCGCGGCTCAGAACCTGCGCGCCCGCGAATGCACCACCTTGCCGGTACATTTCACCAAAGCGGACCATGCCATCAAGGGTCAGCGCCATCTCGTTCCCGCCCAGATACCGGCCCTGCGGGTCGCGTGTCCAAGCAGGTACTTCGATGCCCAGCGGGTCCCCCAAACGTGCGCGCGCAAGCGTCAGCAGGGATTGCCCGGACACCTCGGCCAAGACCGCGCCCAGCACGTGGAATGAACCCGTGGAATAGAGCATCCGCTCTCCCGGTTCGGCAACGAAAGGGCGGCCCAAGGCGTTTGCCACCCAGTTGCTACTGCTGACCCAACTGCCATAATTTGCGCCTGACGTGCGTTCCAATCCGGCTTGCATGGTGATCAGATTTTCCATCGTGATCCCTGCAACACGCGGATCCGCACCCGCGGGGATCAATCGCGGGGCGACCTCGCCCAGCGTTGCATCCAGCGATGATATTTCCCCACGATCCAACGCAGCACCCGTCAGCGCCGCGACGATGGTTTTGGACACCGATTTGATGGGGACAGCACGCCCGATAGCGGGCCCACGAAAAACCTCTGTCAGGACGGGCTGCCCTTGTTGGCGGACCGCCAGCGCATGACATTGCGACAGCGCACCTGCCGCGTCAGCGATGCCCGCCCAAGGGTCGGCTTGGGCCAACATCGGCGACGCGATCGCGGCGGCGGCACCTGCAACGAATATGCGGCGTGTAATGGCCAAGACTGACTCCTTTGATTTGCACCTCAGAGCCTAGTACGCGCCTGCCGGATGGCCACACACAATACTGTGCGTTTAGTGGCGATAGGCCTCTGTTTCATAGAATGCGCGCAAGGTTTGGTCCTTTTGCGGGCGGAAACGGTCCAATTCCACCAGATCAGAGACCCGATCCAACCGGAACATCCGAAACCCCTCGCGCAACTCGCACCAGCACACGGCGGTCCAGACCTTGCCCCAGAACCAGACCCCCAAAGGGCGCACGATCCGCTCTGTCTGGTTGCCCGCTTCGTCCGCATAGGTCATCTGCATGCGGATATTGGCCTCAGAAGCTGCCTCGAACCGGTCCAGATAGTCGCGCCAGTGGCTGCTGGCTGATCCATCGCCCATCACATGTACGTTGACCTGCCCGATCTGCCTGCGCGCTTCTTCAGGCAGGACGGCATCAATCTTGACCATCGCTTCTTGGGCGGCGGCGGCCATTTTGGTTCCGCCCCAAGTTTGCAGCAGGCGCGCACCGGATACGAGGGCCACGATCTCTTCGCTGGTGAACATCAATGGCGGGAGGTCATAGCCGTCGCGCATCAGATAGCCCACGCCTGCTTCGCCTTCGATGGGCACGCCAGAGCCAATCAGATGCGCCACATCGCGGTAGATCGTGCGCGGCGTGACCTCCAGCTTTTCAGCCAGTTGTGCTGCCGTGGTCAGCCGACCGCCTCGCAGATATTGCAATATCTGAAAAAGGCGGTCGGCCTTGCGCATCAGGCGGCGCCCTCGAACAGGCCGATGGAATTGCCGTCAAGATCCTGTGCATAAGCAAAACGGCCAGCAGGGATTGCGATCGGAGGGCTGACGACCTTACCGCCAGCTTTCCAGACACGGTCGATCCCGGCTTCGAGCGTATCGGTCAAAGCAAGATGGATGGTGTTGCCACCGTCGGCGGCAGGTTTGCCCGGATAAAGATGCGCTCCGGCGGAATTCTCTAGGCTGCCCAGTACCGCCATTGGATTAGGACCAGAAGTGTCGATCTTCATGTCGTATCCAAAGACTTCGTTATAAAACGCAACTGACTTTTCCAAGTCGGTCACAGGGATTTCGCCCCAGGCCATAATAGTACGATCGCTCATGTTTCATCTCCTTTGTTGAGGTTGATGAACAGCTTTAAGCATACCCCTGCTGACAGCGTTATGTCAGCATGTTTTCAGTAGGAAATAAGATATCAAAAGATTTCGGATTCTAGAGAGGGCGCTGAAAAGTCCACAAAGCCGTCTTCACGCACCTTGGTGTCATCAACCTGCAATCCACCCCAGACCATCGCCTGTTGTCTTGCGCGGCTTATACTCACCCGACACCCAACCTGCGTACCCCTGCGCATCAAGCGCGGCAAAAAACGCAGGATAGTCGATCTCGCCCTGATCCGGTTCGCCCCTGTCCGGCATTTGCGCGACCTGCACATGCGCCGTGATATCGCGCACGGCCTCCCATGTGCCCCAGACGTCACCTGTGATCTTTGCAGCATGAAAGGCGTCAAATTGCAGGCGCAGGTTAGGCGCACCAATCATCATGACAATCTCGCGGCCCAGATCGAAGTCGTTGAGGAAATAACCCGGCATCGTTTCATTATTGATCGGCTCGATTGTCAGGCTTTGTTTGGGTGCCTGGGCGGCTGCCCAGCGCAGATTGCGAATGAAGGTCTCTTTTGCCAAAGCCCCTTCGGCCACACCTGACATGATGTGCAGGTGCTTGGCCCCTAAAGTCTGCGCGTAACGGAGCGCGCGCATGAAATCCTTCTGGAACCGCTCCTCGACGCCCGGCACGGCCGCAAAGCCTTGCGCGCCACCGGTGTAGTTGGGGGGCGGGCAATTGATCAGGACCATCTGCAAGTCATGCCGCGCGCGTGCATTCACGATATCCTGCGCGTTGACGTCATAAGGAAACAGAACCTCGACCCCGTCAAAGCCCGCCTCTTTGGCGGCTTCAAACCGTTCAAGAAAGGGGAGTTCTGTAAAGAGCCACGTGAGATTGGCGCAGAATTTTGGCATGGCACAGACTCCGGAGATCTTAGGTCAGCAAGCGGTGGTTCACGGCAAACTACGCAAGCTCGGCGGTTGGAATAATCGGAAAAAATATACCTTCAGATCTGACACCGAACCATTGCTCGCCCTCATAATCCGCATGTTCACCGGTCTCGACCAAGCGGTAAAACGACTTGCGGTCGATCAGCGCCTCCAGATTGCTGCGGACCAGGATGTAGGGTGACGGCTCACCCGTTTCGGTGTCTCGCACCACACGGATCGGATGGTCGGGCCCGGCGATCATCCGGTCGCCGACATTGGTTTCAAATTCCAAACCATCCCCGCGCCGGTTGAAATCGACAGCGACGAAGGGCGCATCATCCACCTTGATCCCGACCTTCTCGACCGGAGTGACCAGAACGTAATCATCCCCATCACGGCGCAGAATCGTTGAAAACAAGCGCACCAGTTCAACGCGCCCGATCGGTGTGCCCATATAAAACCATGTCCCATCCCGCGCTATCCGCATGTCGATATCGCCGCAATGAGGCGGATTCCACAAATGTACCGGTGGTAAACCGCCTTTTTGGACGGCACGCGCGCTGCTGGCGAGGCTTTCTGCAGAGGGGGTCACAATCTTTTGTGTGGTCATTCTTTTTGCCATTGGGGTTCATGGTATTATCTGTTCGTATAACAGATATAGTTCAACCGGAGGAAAGTCATGGCAAACGACGCCGATCTTGTTGCCCAAATCGAGGTTCTGGGCGCAAAACTGGGCGCAGCCCGCGCCAGTATCTCGGCCCGTTTTATTGGCCAACCACGGGTTGTTGACCTGACCCTGACAGCCCTGATTTGCGGCGGCCACGCCGTGTTGATCGGTCTTCCCGGCCTTGGCAAGACGCGGCTTGTTGACACACTTTCCACGGTGATGGGGCTGAACGGCAACCGGATCCAGTTCACTCCCGACCTGATGCCAGCAGATATTCTGGGCTCCGAGGTTTTGGAAACCTCCGAGGACGGCAAGCGTCACTTCCGCTTTATAGAAGGCCCGATTTTTTGCCAGCTATTGATGGCCGACGAAATCAACCGCGCTTCGCCGCGCACGCAATCGGCGCTGCTGCAAGCCATGCAGGAAAAGGAAGTCACCATCGCCGGCGAACACCGCCCTCTGGGTGTCCCTTTCCACGTCTTGGCCACGCAAAACCCGATTGAACAGGAAGGCACCTATCCGCTGCCAGAGGCGCAGCTTGACCGTTTCCTGGTCCAGATCGATGTGCCTTACCCCGACCGCCAGACCGAAAAAGATATCCTGATCGCAACGACCGGATCGGTTGATGCCAAATCAAGCCAGATCTTTACCGCGCAGGAATTGCTGGATGCCCAAGCGCTTTTGCGCCGGATGCCAGTGGGCGAAAACATCGTCGAGATGATCCTTGATCTGGTTCGCGCCTGCCGCCCCGGCGATGCAAACGCGCCCGACATCATCCGCCACAACGTCAGCTGGGGCCCTGGCCCGCGCGCGGCACAGGCGCTGATGCTGACCGTGCGGGCGCAAGCTTTGCTGGAAGGGCGTCTTGCCCCGTCGGCAGAGGACGTGCGCGCGATGGCGGTCCCCGTACTGGAACACCGGATGGCCCTATCATTCGCGGCCCGTGCGCGCGGCGAAAGCATCCATAATGTCATCAACACCGTAGCCGATCAGATCACGACGGTGGCAAGCGCTGCATGACTGACCCGCTCACCCTCAGGTCCACAGCCGAGGCGCTGGCCGCGCCCCTGCCCCCGCTTCTTGCGGAGGCAGAGCATCTGGCGTCGACGGTCCTATTGGGCGATCACGGGCGCAGGCGCGCAGGGACAGGCGATACATTCTGGCAATACCGTCCCGCCCAAGCGCATGACGAGGCGCGCACGATAGACTGGCGCAGGTCGGCAAGATCCGACGTGAATTTCGTGCAGGACAAGGAATGGCAGATTGCGCAATCGATCATTCTTTGGGTCGATCAGGCGGCATCCATGTCGTTCCGCTCGCATGACAACCTGCCAAGCAAGGCTGCGCGGGCGCGGACCTTGGGGCTGGCCACAGCGATCCTGTTGATCCGTGGCGGGGAAAGGGTTGGGCTGACCGGGTTGCGGCTGCCACCACGCCGGGGCGAGGCGCAACTGATGCAGATGGCCCAGCTTTTGTCGCTCGCAGATGACACAGACTATGGCGCACCCGAAGCGCAAGGCATGCTGCCGCATTCGCGCGCGCTTTTTATCAGCGACTTCTTGGGTGATTTGAAACCGATCGAGGATGCCTTGTTGAAAGCGGCCGATCGGGGCGTACGTGGCGCGCTTTTGCAAGTGCTTGACCCGCAGGAAGAAGCCTTTCCTTTTGACGGGCGCACCATTTTCGAAAGCATGTCTGGCGCGCTGCAGCATGAAACGCTTAAGGCGGGCGATCTGAAAGCGCGCTACCTTGATCGTCTGGCCGCCCGCAAGGATCGGCTGCAACATCTGGCCCGCACAACGGGCTGGCAATTCCAGACCCACCACACAGGCGAAAGCGGCACCAATGCGCTGCTTTGGCTTTATGGCGCGCTGGAGCGGCACGCCTGATGTGGTCCATCGGTCCCATAGGGTTTGTGGCACCTTGGTTGCTGCTTGGGCTGATCGCGCTGCCGATCCTGTGGATTTTGCTGCGCGCCGTGCCGCCTGCGCCAATCCGCCGCCGCTTTCCCGGTGTGGCCCTGCTGTTGGGTCTAACCGACGACGAAAACCAGACCGACCGGACACCGTGGTGGCTGCTTTTGTTGCGTATCCTCGCGATTGCTGCGGCGATCATCGGCTTTGCAGGCCCTGTCCTGAACCCGCAGAACGCGCGCGAAGGGTCCGGCAACCTCGTGATCCTGCTTGATGGGTCTTGGGCGGGCGCACCGTCATGGCAGGCGCGGATCGACCGGGTGGAAACACTCCTGACCGAAGCCGCTTTGGCCGACCGCCTGACTGCGGTCATCAACCTCAATGACCTGCCTGTCGGGGAATTGCCATTCGCGGCACCCAGCGCTTGGCAGAACCGCCTGCCCAATATCTTGCCCAAGCCATGGCAACCCGGTGATCCTGCCGGCTGGTTCGCCCAGAGCGATGAAGCGTTCGAAACTTACTGGATTTCAGATGGTCTTGATTGGGCGGGCCGTGATGATTTGCTGGCAGAGCTCGAAAGCCGTGGCGCTGTCACTGTCTTCCAGACGCCGCGCCAAACGGTCGGGTTGCGCCCTTCCCGCTTTGAAGACGGTCAGGTCATCGTATCGGCCACACGTTCGCCCATCGGGAATGCTTTGGACACCAATGTCACGGCAATCGGCCTTGACCCTGCGGGGGTCGAGCGGCAACTGGCGACCGTGCCACTTTCTTTCGCTCCGGGCGATGCGGTTGCAGAAACGGCCATGGTGCTGCCACCGGAGCTGCGCAACAGGATCACGCGGTTCGAGGTGAGCGGCACACGCTCTGCCGGTGCTGTGAGCCTGACCGATGATGCGCTCAAACGGCGTGAAGTCGCGCTGATCGCCGGGCGGGACGACCGCGAGGGGCTGGAACTGCTTTCGCCGCTCTATTATCTGCGCGAAGCCTTGGAGCCGACTGCCGATATCATCGACGGCACGTTGGAAGATATCTTACTGGCCAACCCCGACGTGATCATTCTGGCGGATGTGGCCAGCCTTGCCGGCACCGAAACGGACAGTGTGCTGGAGTGGGTCGAAAATGGCGGGATGCTTTTGCGCTTTGCAGGGCCCCGGCTTGCCGCCTCTGACATGGGGCGCGACGCAGCCGACCCGCTCTTGCCTGTGCGCCTGCGATCTGGCGGTCGCTCCGTTGGCGGCGCAATGAGTTGGGGCGAGCCCAAAACGCTGGCCCCGTTTGCAGAAGACAGCCCTTTCTATGGTCTTCCCGTGCCAGAGGATGTGACGGTGACATCACAAGTGATGGCCCAGCCGGACCCGACATTGGCAGAGCGCGTCATCGCACAACTGACGGATGGCACGCCTTTGGTCACGCGGCAATTGGTTGGTGAGGGTCAGGTTGTGCTGGTCCATGTGACCGCCAATGCCGAATGGTCGAACCTGCCTTTGTCCGGTCTTTTTGTGCAGATGCTGGAACGTCTGGCGGTCTCTACCCGTCCGGTCCAACCGGACGCGACAGAACTGGAAGGTACGACATGGCTGCCAAACAAGGTGCTCGACGCCTATGGGCGGCTGGAAGATGGCAGCGCCTTGCCCGGTGTCGCGGGAGAGGTGCTTGGCCTGGGTGTTCCCGGTCCCGATCTTCCGCCCGGTCTTTATGCCGGCGGGGATCGCCAGTTCGCAATCAACGTGATTGGTGCGGAGACTCTGTTGACTGTCGCACAATGGCCCGCGCGCATCACGATTGAAGGCATGGATATTGTGCGCGAAACGGCCCTGAAAGGCTGGCTCTTGAGTGCGACTGTGCTTTTGCTGCTGATTGATGTGATTGCCTCGCTTGCTGTTGGCGGGCGGTTGCGCGGCCCGCGCGCGGATGTGGCGGCGGCCCTTGTGTTGCTTATGCTTTTGGCACCTCAGGCGCAGGCCCAATCGACCGATGACTTTGCATTGCGGGCCACCACCGAAGTGGTGCTGGCCCATGTTCTGACCGGCGACCCCGAGACTGACGACATCGCGCAGGCGGGTCTTTTGGGTTTGTCACAGACGCTTTTCCGCAGAACCTCGATCGAACCTGCGGCACCTGTGGGGGTAAATATCGAAACGGACGAACTGGCCTTTTTCCCGTTTCTTTACTGGCCGGTCACCGCCGACCAGCCTTTGCCAAGCCGCGAAGCCTATGCCAAGCTGAACCGCTATCTGCGCACGGGCGGGATGATCATGTTCGACACCCGCGACGCCGACACCGCGCGCTTTGGATCGGGTTCTCCCGAGGGGCGCAAGCTGCAGGCCATAGCCCGCTCGCTGGATATTCCGAGCATCGAACCCATACCGTCCGACCATGTCCTGACCCGCACCTTCTATCTGCTGCAAGACTTTCCTGGCCGCTATGCCAGCCGTGATGTCTGGGTCGAAGCGGCACCGATGAACGCCGAACAGGTGGAAGGCATGCCGTTCCGGAACCTCAATGACGGGGTAACGCCGGTGATTATCGGCGGCAACGATTGGGCGCGCGCTTGGGCGGTCGATAACAACGGCCGACGTATGTTCCCGGTCGGACGCGGCATGTCAGGTGAACGGCAGCGCGAGATCGCCTATCGTTTCGGGGTCAATGTCATCATGCATGTGCTGACAGGAAATTATAAATCCGATCAGGTCCATGTCCCTGATCTGCTCGATCGGTTGGGTCAGTGATGCGCAATCAAATTTCAAGAAATTTGATGCCTCCGGCGGGGATATTTAGGCTCGGAAGAAGGTGGGAGACTGCGCTATGACAGGGACCCTCGTTCTTGATCCACTGATCCCGATCCTTTTGCTTTACGGGGTCGCAGCCTTGGCGCTTGCCGCACTTGTGCTTGCGATCTGGCGGCGGTTGCCGGGTTGGTGGCTGCGCGGGTTGGCAGGCCTGGCCTTGCTGACCGCTTTGGCAAACCCCGCCGTGCAAAACGAAGAGCGTGAGGCTTTGAGCGATATCGTCATCATGGTTGTTGATGAGAGTGCCAGCCAGCGCATTGGTGACAGACCTGCGCAAAACGCCGCCGCTATCGCCAATATCGAAGCGGAACTGGCCCGACAGCCCAATACCGAGTTGCGTGTGGTCACTGTCGGAGATGCTGAGGGTGATCTGGGCACCGCCTTGATGACGGGACTGGCCGAGGCTCTGGCCGAAGAGCCCCAAGCGCGTGTTGCAGGGATCATTCTGATCACGGACGGTCGCCTGCATGACATCGAACGGGCTCCGGGCCTGCCTGCCCCCGTCCATACGCTGCTGACAGGGCAGCCTGATGATTGGGACCGGCGGCTGATTGTCACAAATGCACCAGCCTTCGCGATCCTTGGCGAGGAGGTCACGCTGACACTGCGCGTTGATGATCAGGGGGCCGCTCCGCAAACTGACGGTGTGCCGCTTTCAATCTCGATCGACGGCGAACCGCCCATCACCGTACAAGTGCCCGTTGGTCAGGATGTGCAATTGCCCATCACCCTGCCCCACGGCGGGATGAACGTGCTGCAATTCACGATCCCCGACGCGCCCGGCGAGTTGACAAACCGCAACAACGCTGCGGTTGTCCAGATCAACGGGGTCCGTGACCGCCTGCGGGTCTTGCTGGTCTCTGGAGAGCCGCATCCCGGTGAGCGGACCTGGCGCAATCTGCTGAAATCGGATTCCTCTGTTGATCTGGTCCATTTCACCATTCTGCGCCCGCCCGAGAAACAGGACGGCGTGCCCGTAAACGAACTTTCATTGATTGCATTCCCGACCCGCGAGTTGTTTCTGGAAAAAATCAACGACTTCGACCTCATCATTTTTGATCGCTATCGCCGCCGTGGCATTCTGCCCAGCGCCTATTTCGACAACATCCGCGCCTATGTCGAACAAGGCGGCGCAGTCCTGATCTCATCAGGGCCGGAATATGGATCGGCAGAGAGTATCTATCGCTCGCCCTTGGGGCAAATCCTGCCGGGTGCGCCGACCGCGCGGGTTTTCGAAGAAGGGTTTGTGCCGCAGATCACCGATCTTGGTCAGCGTCATCCCGTAACCGAGGGGCTTGATGCACTGGCACCAAATCCTGATGGCGAAGGCCCGGGTTGGGGGCGGTGGTTCCGGCTGGTCGACGTTCTGGTCCCGGAAGAAGCGATGACCGTCATGGCGGGCCTTGATGACCGGCCTCTTTTGACCCTCAACCGGATCGGTGAGGGCCGTGTTTCGCTGATTGCCTCGGACCATTCGTGGCTCTGGGATCGGGGTTATGAAGGCGGCGGGCCGCAACTGGAACTGCTGCGCCGCCTTGCGCATTGGATGATGAAGGAACCCGAGCTTGAGGAAGAGGCACTTTGGGTTGAACCGACAGGCCAGACAATGCGGATCATCCGCCGCACCCTTGATCTTGAAACCGGTGATGTGATTGTGACCCATCCCGACGGCACCGAGACGACGCTGGCGTTAGAAGAGACATCACCGGGGCGTTTCGAAACCCTGTGGCAGGCTCCCGAAATCGGCCTGTATCGTCTGGATGATGGCGAAGAGACCGCCGTAATCGCCCTTGGCCCTGCCGCCCCGCGCGAGTTTGAACAGACGATTGCCAGCGGTGAAACGCTGGCACCGCTGGTGGAAGGTACGCGCGGCGGGATCATGTCGATTGCCGATGGTGCTGTCGATATCCGCGACGTGCGCGCAGGACGCCCTGCGGCAGGGCGCGGCTGGATCGGGATTACGCCACGGGGTGCTTACAGGACCGCCGATATCAGTATTACGCCTATTTTGCCGGCTTGGGCGTTTCTGCTGCTTGCATCCTTGCTGATCATTGGTGCTTGGCTGCGCGAAGGCCGTCGCTGAGTGAAGGGACGGCCTTTGTGATAAAATACCTTGCACTGATTGTTCTGGGCTTGATTGCACTGGTCGGGTGCCAGACCATCCGCAATTCGGGCACTGCTGTTTTGCCCGATGCTGATACAGAGGCGCTGCGCATCGCGACTTACAACGTCCACTACATTGTGCTGCAGCAAGATACCGGCGCTTGGTCTCTTGGTGATTGGGAGCGGCGCAAGATCCCGCTTGATCAGGCCTTCAAAGCAATGGATGCCGATGTGATCGGTTTTCAGGAAATGGAAAGTTTCGCACGCGGCAGTGAAGGGCAAGTCAACTTGAAACTTGATTGGCTGCTCGAACAGAATCCCGGCTATGCGGCGGCAGCGGTTGGCGACCCGGCGGCCTTTCCATCGACGCAGCCGATCTTTTACCGGACAGACCGGCTCGCGCTTGTTGACCAAGGGTGGTTCTTCTTTTCAGACACACCCGATGTCATCTACTCCCGAACGTTCAACGGATCTTTTCCCGCGTTTACCTCTTGGGCGCAGTTTCGCGACAAAGACAGCGGCGCATTGTTCCGGGTCGTGAACGTGCATACCGACTATGCCAGTCGGTCAAACAGGCTACAGTCGGTGGAATTGGTGGCTGACCGGATCACACCCTGGATCGAAGGGTCTGAAACCGTCTTTTTGGTTGGTGATATCAACGCGAGACTTGGAGATCGTACAATTGATATTCTGGTCGATACAGGGCTGAGCTTTGCGCCCGTCAAAGGGGCCACATACCATTTCAATCGTGGTATCAACCTGTTTGGGGCGATTGATCACATCGCAAGTGCGGGTGATGCGACGCTTGTGGGTGATCCTGTTGTGCTGCGGCAAAAATTCAGTGGGGAGTGGCCAACCGATCATTACCCCGTCATTGCCGATTACCGGTTGGGGGCCAGCCGATAGGATCAGCGCGTCAGCACAACCTCGAACAAATCGTCGGACCATCCATCGACATTGCATCGTGCCCGAACATAGACCACCGTCAAGTCCTGGGGCACAAGAACACCTGACAGCGCGCGGGTGAAAGGCTGTTCATTGACATGCGGATGGAAGAGTTCGCGAAAGCCAAGGCGGTTGCCATCGGCATCCAGCACCTCCCAGCCATCCGCATAGTGATCCCATCCTGTATCCGGGTGCGATAGCGTGACATTGAAAGTGTCGCCGTTGATTGTCACCGCTTCGACCACAGGGGCGTCAGCGAAGGCTGGTAGGGCAAAACAGGCAAGCGGTAGAAAAAATCTCATGGATCTTTCAATAACAGGATTGAGCGCGGCGTTGACGCAAATTCCCGTGACCAGACGATCCAGACCACCACTGCGGTTGCGATCATCAATGCAATCGGGCCCAAAAGCCACGCCAAGGCACCAAGCGCAAAATACATTGCCCGCAAACCGCGGTTGAAGTTGATCGCGGCGCGGATGTTCAATTCTGCCGCTTGTGCGGCACGGTGGTAGGCGATTGGATCGTCCGGATCATTTGGCACGGCGGCCATCATCACGGCGCAATATCCGAAAATTCGGTTGGACCAGACAAACTTGAGGAAGGCATTGGTCAGGAAAAGCGCGACAAGTGCGAGTTTAAGCTGAAAGATCAGGACGGGGACCGCCATATCGGTCACTTCCGCTGCGACGCCGCGCAAAGGCTCTGTATTGCCCGCCAAGGCCAAGACACCACCAACGGCCAGCAGACAGGTCGATGCGAAGAACGCCGTGCCTTGCCGCAGCCCGCCCAGGATCTGACTGTCAAAGATGCGCGGATCGCGGGTGACAAAGACTTTCATCCAGTCGCGTCGCCGCTCTGACATAAGGATCGTCACAGAGGGGCGCTTGGCGCCGGGGTGTTCGATCAGCCATCCGATGATGAACCACGTCGAGACAATCAGCCCAACGGCGAGCCAATCGCGCAGGGACAAAAGGGACATATGATCAACCAATGGCATAAGCGATTGTGTAACCTGTCCAGTTCAGACTTGCCATATTGTAAAATTGGTAATATCTTTTTACCAATCATACGGATCAGGGAGTCGTCACATGGAAATGCCAGTCCCAAGTGCCAGCGTCATCTCGCGCAAGGCGCAGATCGTCGCGCGGTTTTTGCAGGTCCTGCCACGCGATAGCGTGATCTCGGACGAGATGGAGACGCGGGCCTATGAGTGTGACGCGTTGACCGCCTATAAATGTCCGCCGCTTTGCGCGGTGCTGCCCTCCAATACTCAGGAAGTCTCGGCCGTGCTGAGAATCTGTCATGAGATGGGCGTGCCTGTTGTCCCACGCGGGTCCGGCACCTCGCTTGCAGGGGGGGCCCTGCCCACCGCAGACTGTGTGATTCTTGGCGTGGCCAAGATGAACGGCGTGATCGAGACGAATTACGATGACCGCTATATCAAAGTCCAAACGGGGCGCACCAACCTGTCTGTGACAGGTGCGGTCGAAACGAACGGATTTTTCTATGCGCCCGACCCGTCAAGCCAGTTGGCCTGTGCCATCGCGGGCAATATCGCGATGAATTCGGGCGGGGCGCATTGCCTGAAGTACGGTGTGACCACAAACAACCTGATGGGCGTGACGATGGTCTTGATGGATGGCAGCATCGTCGAAATCGGCGGGGCGCATCTGGATGCGGGCGGTCTGGATCTGCTGGGCGTGATCTGCGGGTCCGAAGGGCAGTTGGGCGTCGTAACGGAAGCCACATTGCGTATCCTGCATAAGCCGGAAGGCGCGCGCCCTGTCCTCATGGGATACGACAGTTCCGAGGTCGCAGGACAGGTTGTCACCGACATTATCAAGGCTGGAATATTGCCTGTTGCCATCGAGTTCATGGACCGCCCTTGCATCGAGGCGACCGAGGCCTTTGCCAAAGCGGGCTATCCGATGTGCGAGGCGCTGTTGATCGTCGAGGTCGAAGGGTCGGACGCCGAGATTGACGCGCAACTCAAACTGATCAAGCAGATTGCAGCCGCGCACAACCCCGTGGAACTGCGTGAAGCAAAAGATGCCGAAGAAGCAGGACGCATCTGGCTGGGCCGCAAGTCCGCTTTTGGCGCGATGGGGCAGATCAACGATTACATGTGCCTTGACGGGACGATCCCGGTATCGTCGCTGCCTTTCGTTCTGAAACGGATCGGCGAGATGTCGAAAGAATTCGGCCTTGATGTGGGCAACGTCTTTCATGCGGGCGACGGCAATATGCACCCGCTGATCCTGTTTGATGCCAACAAGCCCGGTGATCTGGAGCTATGTGAGGCATTCGGCGCAGAAATTTTGAAACTCTGCGTCGAGGTTGGCGGTTGCCTGACCGGAGAGCATGGTGTGGGGATTGAAAAGCGCGATCTGATGAATGTGCAGTTCGATCCTGCTGATCTTGAGGCGCAGATGGCGATCAAGGATGTATTTGATCCCGCTTGGCTGTTGAACGCGGCCAAAGTCTTTCCTCTGGCCTCCTCCGAGACCCGCCGCGCGGCCTAAGGGGCTTTGCCCCCGCCCCGTGCCGGGGCTCCCCCAAGGTATTTTTGAACAAAAGAAGCCCGTTATGACGCCAAAAACAGAACAAGAGCTTGCCCAGATGATCGCTGGCACACAGGGGCCGCTGCAGATCAAAGGCGGCGGGACACGTTTCGTCGGGCAGTTTGAGGGCGATCGTCTCAGCACCGCCGGCTTGAGTGGCATCAGCCTTTATGAACCCGGCGCGTTGACGATTGTTGCCGGCGCCGGCACGCCTATTGCCGAGATTGAAAAGACTCTGGCTGCGGAAAATCAACGCCTTGCGTTTGAACCGATGGACCACCGCGTCTTGCTGGGAACCAAAGGCACGCCGACGCTGGGCGGCATGGCTGCGGCCAATGTCTCTGGCCCGCGCCGGATTTCCGTGGGCGCGTGCCGGGATTTCATGTTGGGTGTCCGGTTTGTTGATGGCGCAGGTACGATCATCAAGAACGGCGGACGCGTGATGAAAAACGTGACCGGTTATGACTTGGTCAAACTGCTGGCGGGATCTTATGGCACCTTGGGTGTGCTGACCGAAGTCTCGTTGAAGGTGCTGCCGGATGTGGAATGCACAGGCACATTGCATCTGCATGGATTGACCGACCAACAAGCTGTCGCGGCGCTATCATCCGCACTTGGATCGCCCTTCGAGGCGACAGCCGCCGCGCATTTCCCCAAAGGCCCATCGGGTGATCCGGTCACATTGCTGCGCATTGAAGGGTTTGAAACATCTGTGCGTTACCGGGCGGGCAAGCTGCAAGAGCTGTTGAAATCCTATGGCACAGTCGACGTGACAATCGGTGACGGCGCTGAATGGCAGGCCGTGCGCGATGTCACAGCCTTTGCCGATCTAGGCGGCGATGTCTGGCGGGTTTCCGTCAAACCTTCTGCCGCGCCGGAACTGGTGGCGAGGATGGACGCCAAAGCAGTGCAGTATGACTGGGGTGGCGGGTTGATCTGGGCGCTGGTGGAAGAAGGCCGCGACCTGCGCGCCGCGCTTGGTGCTTATGATGGTCATGCGACGCTGATCCGTGGCATGGCCGAGGTTCCCACCTTCCAACCACAAGCCCCAGCGCTTGCGGCGATCACTGCGGGTTTGCGCGCCAAATTCGACCCGCGCGGCATTCTTAACACCGGGATGATGACCTGATGCAAACGACCTTTACCCCTGAACAGCTGACCGACCCGGCGATCCAGCGCTCGAACGAAATCCTGCGCTCTTGCGTGCATTGCGGGTTTTGTACCGCCACTTGCCCGACCTATCAGGTGCTGGGTGACGAGCTTGATAGCCCGCGTGGACGGATCTATCTGATCAAGGACATGCTGGAAAACGCGCGCAAACCCGATGCAAAGACGGTCAAGCACATCGACCGCTGCCTGTCTTGTCTGGCCTGCATGACGACCTGCCCGTCCGGTGTGCATTACATGCATCTGGTGGACCACGCCCGCGCCTATATCGAGAAGAACTATGACCGTCCGTGGTCTGACCGTGCCTTGCGGTGGCTGCTTGCACGGATCCTGCCCTATCCGACGCGGTTTCGCGTGGCTCTCCTGGGTGCCAAGATCGGTCGGCCCTTTGCCCGTTTCATGCCCGATGCCCGCCTGCGCGCCATGCTTGAGATGGCACCGAAAACGATCCCTCCTGTCAGTCGCAACGATGATCCGCAGACATTTCCGGCAAAGAACAAGACGATGCGCGTGGCCTTGATGACGGGCTGCGCCCAGAAGGCACTGAACACCGACATCAATGACGCTACGATCCGCCTGCTGACCCGTCTGGGTGCAGAAGTTGTGGTCGCAGAAGGGGCCGGATGCTGCGGCGCGCTGACCCACCATATGGGCAAAGAAACCGAAAGCCATGCAACGGCGGCAAAGAACATTCGTGCTTGGGTCAAAGAAATCGACAATGGCGGGCTTGATGCCATCGTGATCAATACCTCGGGATGCGGGACGACTGTAAAGGACTATGGCCATATGTTCCGCAACGACCCATTGGCGGCTGATGCAGCGCGCGTGTCGGCCATTGCGATGGATGTGTCCGAAGTGCTGATGAAGCTCGACATGCCCGAAGGCGAGAACAAGGCGACCAAAGTGGCCTACCACGCCGCCTGTTCCTTGCAGCACGGGCAGAAGATCAAGACATTCCCAAAAGACCTGCTGAAAAGGGCAGGGTTCACGGTGTTGGAACCTGCCGATAGCCATCTGTGCTGTGGGTCCGCAGGCACCTATAACCTCATGCAGCCCGAGATTTCCAAACAACTCAAAGCGCGCAAAGTGCAGACGCTGGAAGCGCTGACACCTGACATCATCGCGGCAGGCAATATCGGTTGCATGATGCAGATCGGTGGCGGCACAGAGGTGCCTATCGTGCATACGGTGGAGCTGCTGGATTGGGCAACGGGAGGCCCCCAGCCTCCCGCGCTTAAGGCCCCGGGGAAAAGGGCACCGCAGATCCCGATTCTGCGGTAAGGATGCCATAATCCTGCCTTAACTCTCGACCAGTCTGGCGCCAAGGAGATTGAATCGATCATGCGTCACTTGGTATTTGCACTGCTGATTTGGCTTGGTGTCGCGCATGCCGTGCAAGCCCAGGAAAGCGGACTGGTGACGCTCCAGACCCGGCAGGATAGCCAGGGTTGGGAAGCCGTTGGGCGCCTCGATATCCGGGGCAAGGGTTTCTGCACTGCCTCATTGATCCGAGACCGGTTGATCCTGACCGCAGCCCACTGCCTCTATGATGAAGGTGGCGGTCTTGTTTCGCCTGACCGGTTTCAGTTTCTGGCCGGGCTTCGGGATGGGCAGGCACAGGCGGTCCGCTCTGTCGTCCGGGCCATTGCCCATCCGGATTATAACCATAGTGGCGATGCAACCAATGCAGCAGACGTGGCCATGGACATTGCTGTGCTGGAACTGGATCAGCCGATCCGCAATTCCCGCATCCGCCCGTACCTGATCGCCGCGCGCCCGATTACCGGAGATCAGGTTGGCGTTGTTTCGTATGGGCGGGGTCGTGAAGAGGCCGCCAGCTTGCAAGAGGTATGCAATGTCCTCGGGCGGCAGACAGGGGTGGTCGTCATGACCTGCGATGTCGAGTATGGATCCAGCGGGTCGCCGGTTTTCATGATCCGCGATGGCGAAACGCGAATTGCCTCCGTGGTTTCCGCAATGGCGCAGGTGAACGGGCAAAAGGTATCACTTGGGACGTCGCTGGAAGAGCCGCTCAACGCGCTTCTTGCGCATTTTGCAAGCCTGGGACCGGCACGACCAGGCGGCACGCAACGCCTGATTACAAGCAGTGAACGCAACGATACCGGCGCAAAATTCGTGCGGCCCTAGACCCCTTGAAAGTCGAAAATGTGGTGCCCACATAGGGTGGGACGGGATGCCAATGATGGGTCCCGTATTTAGGACCTGTCCCAATCGGGAAGGCCATCACATTGTTATCGCTTAAGAAAAGGATGACCCAAATGCGAGCATTTGACCTGACCCCCCTCTACCGTGCCACTGTTGGCTTTGACCAGATTGCAGATCTGATGGATCGCGCACTTGCCAGCGATGTCGGCCAGAACACCTACCCCCCTTACAACATCGAAAAGACGGATGATGATGCTTGGCGGATTTCGATTGCCGTTGCAGGTTTTTCCGAAAATGACCTCGCGATCGAATTGAAAGACCGTTCGCTGCACGTCACTGGCCGCAAGGCCAACGATGATTCCGCGCGCAATTATTTGCACCGCGGCATTGCAACACGCGCCTTTGAGCGGCGTTTCCATCTGGCCGACCACGTCCGTGTGACAGGCGCCAGCCATGAGAACGGGATGCTTCACATTGATCTGATGCGCGAAGTGCCAGAGGCGCTGAAACCCCGCAGAATTGAGATTGCATCGCAGGGCAAAACAGACGCCAATCTTGTTGAAGCGAAATCAGTCAACTAGGGCGTTTGCGGTCTTGATTGCGCCGTGGCAGACCGCAAATCACCTTCGCGGGTGAGAGCTCTGTCCGTGGCGCAGGACAAACAGGTCACGCAGACGATAAGGCCGATCTGAACACCCAAATCTCATGCGCGTCACCCAACAGGGTGGCGCGCTTCGCGTTTCAACGGATCAAGAGGTTCCCCTGCAACGGTCACCGCGGACCAATCCAAGCTCTTGGCCGGGAAAGGCCACGCGCAAGTCACCGAATTCAACGAAAAAGCCACCTTCGGTCGCGCGCCAACTCCCTTCGCCAAGTTGCTTAGAAAAAGCGTCGCAAGCCCGGCCCAGGTAGATTACTTGGCCCGGGGCAACCGCAGGCGTTGTGTCGGACGCCACCACCATGTTCGCATCCGGTGGTTCAACAGAGGTCATGACCGCACCATGCCGGTTGGTTTCATAGTTGAACAAGGCACCATCAGAAGAAAGATAAAGCACATTCTGGGCCGCCGCAGCGCTGCCCAGGATCATCATTGTCAAAATCATCAGATATCGCATCTGCTACCTCTTAATTCCAAACTAATGAGCTTGCGCCCAATTTAACCCTTGTCCTGCGTCCACCGCCAGCCTGACGTCCAGCTTGACCGCAGGGTCACTTGCATTCTCCATCACAGCGCGTGCGGTATCAATAAGGTCTTGCGTCGCACCCGCCTCAACTTCGAACAACAATTCATCATGCACTTGTAACAACATCTTTGCGGGCAGTCCCTCAATCGCCGCTGGCATTCGGATCATGGCACGCCGGATCACATCTGCCGCTGTCCCCTGGATAGGCGCGTTGATCGCCGCACGTTTGGCGAAACCGGCCTGCGGGCCTTTGGCATTGATCTCGGGCGTGTTGATCTTGCGCCCGAATAAAGTTTGCACATAGCCGTGGTCTTTTGCAAACGCGATCGTGTCATCCATATACTTTCGGATACCCGGGAAGCGTTCGAAGTAGCGGTCGATAAAGCCCTGTGCCTCGGCGCGCGGAATGCGCAGGTTGCGTGCCAACCCAAAGCCAGAGATGCCGTAGATCACACCAAAGTTGATGGCCTTGGCCTGACGGCGCACATCAGGCGTCATGTCCTCTAGCGGTACATCGAACATTTCGGATGCGGTCATCGCATGAATGTCGATCCCGTCCAGAAACGCCTGTTTCAGCGCATCAATCCCCGCGATATGCGCCAGAATACGCAGTTCAATCTGGCTATAGTCGAGGCTGACGATCACTTTACCAGGTTCGGCCACAAAGGCTTCGCGAATGCGCCGCCCTTCTTCTGAGCGTACGGGAATATTCTGCAAGTTCGGATCGGTCGAGGCGAGCCGCCCTGTGTTCGCACCCGCGATGGAATAAGACGTATGAACGCGGCCTGTTTCAGGGTTGATATGTTCCTGCAAGGCATCTGTGTAGGTCGATTTCAGCTTGGCTAACTGCCGCCAGTCCAGAATGCGTCGCGGCAGGTCGTGCAAGGTGGCAAGGTCTTCGAGCACATCGGCACCGGTGGAATAGGCCCCGGTCTTGCCAGTGCTGGGCTTTTTGCCGTCAGGCATTTCAAGCCCCATTTCGTCAAACAGAATCTCGCCCAATTGCTTGGGTGATCCCACGTTGAACGGACGCCCCGCCAGCTTTTGAATCTCGTCTTCCAGTCCGGCCATCTTTTGCGCAAAGGCATTCGACATCCGGCTCAGCGTGTCGCGGTCCACCTTGATCCCGTTGCGTTCCATCTGCGCCAGAACCGGGACCAGGGGCCGTTCGAGTGTTTCATAAACCGTCGTGACCCGATTGACGTGCAGTTGCGGTTTGAACAGTTGCCAAAGGCGCAGGGTGATATCAGCGTCCTCGGCGGCATAGCGCACGGCATCGGCCACAGGCACGCGGTCAAAGGTGATCGCTGATTTGCCGCTACCCAGCAAGGGTTTGATCGGGATGGGAGTATGCCCCAGATAGCGTTCGGCCAAGGTATCCATACCGTGATTATGAAGGCCGGCATGCATCGCGTAGGACATCAGCATCGTGTCGTCGATCGGGGCAACCGCGATGTCGAGCCGCGCGAAAATCTTGGCGTCGTACTTCATGTTCTGGCCGATTTTCAGGATGGAGGGGTCTTCGAGAACGGGCTTGAGCATCTTCAAGCAGGTCTCAAAATCCATCTGCCCCGCGGCCAGATCATCCGACCCGAAAAGGTCATCGGAAGATGCGGATTTATGGATCAGGGGGATATAACAGGCCTGCCCCGGCGCGACGCAAAGCGAAATGCCCACCAGATCGGCGATCATTTCATTCAGGCCCGTGGTTTCGGTATCGACGGCCACATAACCGCGCTCGCGGATACGGTCGATCCAGTCCTGCAAGGCCCGCTCATCGCTTACACATTCGTAAGCGTCGGGATCGAACGCCACGACCTCGGGGGTCGCAGCATCGGCGGCGGGGGCGACGGCCTCGATCACCGGTGGTTCAATGCCCAGTTTGTCGGCGATCCGCTTGGTGACCGTGCGGAACTCCATTTCCGCCAAGAACCCCATCAGGACCTCTGGATCAGGGTCACGAATTTCCAGATCGTCCAAAGTGAAAGGAAGCGTCATATCGCAATCAAGCTGCACGAGCCGTTTGGACAGTTCGATCTGTGCGCGGTTGTCGATCAGCGCTTCACGGCGTTTGGGTTGCTTGATCTCGCCTGCCCGATCCAGCAGGGTTTCGAGATCGCCATATTCATTGATTAATAGGGCCGCCGTCTTGATCCCGATCCCCGGCGCGCCGGGCACGTTGTCGACCGAATCGCCCGCAAGCGCCTGCACATCCACCACGCGCTCGGGACCCACACCGAATTTCTCGATCACACCCTCACGATCGATGCGCTTGTTCTTCATCGGGTCCAGCATTTCTACGCCATCGCCCACAAGCTGCATCATGTCCTTGTCAGAGGTGAGGATCGTCACACGCCCCCCCGCATTGCGGGCCAGATGGGCGAGGGTCGCGATGATGTCATCCGCCTCGAACCCTTCCATTTCCTCGCATGCGATATTGAAGGCACGGGTCGCCGTCCGGGTCAGCGGAATCTGCGGGCGCAAATCCTCTGGCATCGCCTCGCGGTTGGCTTTGTATTGGTCATACATCTCGTTGCGAAAGGTGTGACTGCCCTTGTCAAAGATCACCGCCACATGGGTCGCGGCATCATCGCCATTGTTGCCGTCTACATAACGCTGCAGCATATTCACAAAACCACTGACCGCGCCAACGGGTAAACCGTCAGACTTGCGGGTCAGAGGCGGCAGTGCGTGATAGGCCCGAAAGATAAATGCCGATCCATCGATCAGATGCAGATGACAGCCTTTGCCGAACGCCATGTTGGACCCCCTCAGATACGTTTCCTACACCTATACGCGGGGGGCCTGACGGTCTAGTGCGCGGCCTTGATGAAAGTCCCGTTGCGCAGGTCTTTCATCGCCTGCTGCAACTCGGCCTGTGTGTTCATCACAATCGGGCCATGCCAAGCGACAGGTTCCTGAATGGGACGGCCTGCCACCAGCAGAAACCGCACACCCTGCGGCCCTGCCTGCACGGTGACTTCATCGCCATTGCCAAATCGCACCAAAGTCCGGTTGCCGGTCATGTCGCGAATGTTGATCTCTTGGCCCGCGACCTCTTTCTCGACGCGCACGCCGACGGGGTCTGCGGCATCTACAAACCGGCCAGCGCCAGCAAAGACATAGGCAAAAGCATTGGCACGGGTATCCACGGGCAAAGTCTTGCGGGTATTGGGTGGTACCGAGACGTCCAGATAAAGCGGGTCCGCCGCGATCCCGTCCACCGGGCCGGTTTTGCCCCAGAACGCGCCGGTGATGATCTTCACCCGTGTCCCGTCATCGTCGATGATTTCGGGCACATCACTGCCTGCAATATCCTGATAGCGCGGCGCGGTCATTTTCAGCGAAGACGGCAAATTCGCCCAAAGCTGGAAGCCATGCATCTGGCCTGCCGCGTTCCCCCGTGGCATTTCCTGATGCAGGATGCCGGACCCGGATGTCATCCACTGGACCGAGCCCGCCCCCAACACTCCGTGGTTACCCAGCGAGTCGCCGTGCTCCACCTCGCCTTCAAGCACATAGGTGATCGTTTCGATCCCGCGATGCGGATGCCAGGGAAACCCTTTTTCATAGTGCGACGGGATATCGTTGCGAAAATCGTCCAGCAGCAAGAACGGATCGCTTTCGGCGGGATCACCAAAACCAAAGACGCGGTGAAGGTGCACGCCTGCACCTTCCATCGTGGGTTGGGCGCGAGTCGATTGGGTCACAGGACGGAAGGTCATCACGGGGCTCCTTATGCGGTTAGCACAGGATATAGCGCGGCGTATCATGTGTGGCTACGCGCGGACCCGAACATAGTATGTGCTTTTCTCGCACAAATGCTCAGACTTTGCCTTCGAACTCCTTATGCACCAGTTTGGCGTCGCAATAGGGGCATTCGACCCACCCTTGTTCATGCGGGATTTGCAGCCAGACGCGCGGATGCCCCAAGGCCCCCTCGCCGCCATCACAGGCCACGCGCCATTCATGCACAATGCGGGTTTCCGGGGCGGGTGTCGTCATTGATCTACCTGTCTGGTTGCCGTGGGCCGCGACCCACCTTAAGTCTGCAAGGAACATACCGCAGGCGCGGGACGGGGGAAAGACCAGCATGACCGACAATGCGATAGAAATCTCAGGGTTGAAAAAGACCTATGCCGCCACCGGGCGCAGTCCTGCCAAAGAGGCGCTCAAGGGCATCGACCTCAATATCCCGCGCGGGTCGATCTTTGGACTTCTGGGGCCGAACGGGGCGGGCAAATCGACGCTGATCAATATTCTTGCAGGGCTGGTCGTGAAATCGGCAGGCACGGTCAAGATCTGGGGTTTTGATCAGGACAAAAACCCACGGCAATCGCGCGCTGCCATCGGCATCATGCCGCAAGAACCGCATCTGGACCCGTTCTTTACGCCTGCCGGATCGCTGGATGTCCAAGCGGGGCTTTACGGCGTGCCGAAATCACAGCGCAAGACGGCGGAAATTCTTGAACTGATCGGGTTGACCGACAAGGCGAACGCTTATGCGCGGTCTCTGTCCGGGGGGATGCGCCGCAGGCTTTTGCTGGGCAAGGCACTTGTTCACTCTCCGCAAATCCTGGTGCTGGACGAACCCACCGCCGGTGTCGATATCGAATTGCGCAACCTGCTATGGCAGAATGTGCGCAAACTGAACAACGAAGGGATGACGATCATCCTGACCACACATTACCTCGAAGAAGCCGAGGAAATGTGCGACGATATCGCCATCATCAACCATGGCGAGGTGATCGTGCGGGACAGCACCGCGAACCTATTGGGGCGGCTGGACAGCAAAACGCTGGTCATTACCCCAGATCAGGCCGCCGAACTCCCCTCCCTGCCCGACACAATCAAAGGGCAAAAGCTGGCGAACGGCACGCTGACCTTCACTTATCAAAGCGGCGTGACGCCAGCGGACCAGATCCTGACACTGGTGCGGGATGCCGGGATCACGATCAAGGACGTGACGACAGAACAGGCCCATCTAGAGGATGTCTTCCTGTCCCTCACATCCGGACGCTAGCGGTTTCAATCCGACAGCATACGGCCCAGTTGCCGACCGCCGAGAATATGCATGTGATAATGCGGGACGTCCTGAATACCGTGGGTGCGCGTGTTTGATATCCCGCGAAAACCCGCTTCCAAACCGGTGATCCGGCAGACTTCTGCAACGGCCTGCATAAAGCCATGGTGTTCCGCGGCAGAGGCATCGCGGGCAAAATGATCAAGGCTCATATAAGGGCCTTTGGGAATGACCAGCACATGCACGGGCGCTTGCGGGGCGATATCGTCGAAGGCAAGCGCGTGGTCATTTTCATAGACCGTTTTGTTGGGAATCTCTCCGCGCAGGATCTTGGCAAAGATGTTCTGGTCGTCGTAGGCGTATTCCATAGTTTTCCTCAATCAACAAAAAGATAGGGGGTCTGGGCAAGCGTCTGGGCTACTTCCGGCGATACGCTCAAGAATTGCGCCAAGGCTGCTGCGTTTTCATCAGTGCCCGCAGTTTCCCTGATCCGGGTTGTATTGGCAAACTTTGCATCGCGGATCATGTCGCGTTCATAGATCATGTCATGGCGGATTGTCGGCAGTAGTCGCGCTAATGTGGCGGGGCTTGTCTGAGGGCCGGCAAGACCGACACGCATGGCATGCCCCACAAGATAATCATCATCAAACGAACATTCGATTTCCAACAGGCGGACCGTGGCGCGATCGCTGAAAAGATCGGCCATCAAGTCGATACTGGATGTATCCAGGCAGATGACCATCCGATCACTCTCATAATGTTCAAAAAGCATACGCATCAGCGCCCGCCGATGCCGCCCCCGTTTCTCGAGCGAAGACTCGATTCCGCCAAGGTCAGGCAGGGGCGTTTCATTCTCGTTAAAGAGATATTCGACGGCAGGGATATTGGTGTGGTGGCTGATCGCCGCGACAAGGCGCTTGGCCACATGCCACTTTTTGCAGGCAATGATCATTAACTCACGGCTGCGCCCCAACGATGTCTCGCTTTCCCAGAACCTTTGGGCAAAACGGCGACCGATCCTGCCGCGCCCGGTGAGGAAGTCAAACAGATTGCGGCCTTCATCCGAAATGACAAAATCCATCCGGTCACTTGCATAAAGCTCGCCCAAGCGGCTGCGCAGTTCTGTCGCCTCGGCACTGATCTTGCGCGCGAAAAGGGCATTCTGCCCCATCAATAACTCATAGTGATCATTATAGAAGTTCACCGGCATCCCGTAGTCAGAAAACATCAGGAATGTCAGGGTTCGGTTCTCGATCTCGCGGCTCGGGACCAGATGATGCACGAGCGTTTGGAAGAAAGTCTCGTCCGGAATCCATGTTGTGCGAAAAAAGCGCATCACATCGCGGCGGGCATAGGCAAATTCCATCACAGCTTCGATCGTGCGGCGGCGCAGGCACCACCACTGGCTACCAATCATGATCTGAAGATCGTCCGGCACCTGACGCGTCAGACCGAACCGCTGCTGCAACGCGAGTGACGTGTAAAACCGCCGCTTTTGTGTCCGTTCGTTGAAAAAGTGGCGGTAGACAAGGCGCTCTTTGCGAAAGCCGGTCTTGATCCAGTTACTATCAAAGAAATCGTGGTTCTCGATATAGTCTACATCGTTGTCATCAAGGAACCGGTGGGCAAAGCCTGCGGACTTGATAGGCGCACAATCGCCCGAAATCATGTAAAAATGCGTCGCGCGCGGAAAACCATGCAAGGCAGCTTCCACGGCATGCAACGTCGCCTGCACAAGGCTCCACTCGCCCCAGCCGCACTTCACCCGCCGTTTGGAGAAGACCACATTTGGGTTTGGTGACAATGCAGACTGAAGGGTGCGGTAATCCGAAGCATCGGCCGAGGCGTCAAAATGAATCGCGACATAGTCACCTGCTGCCGTCAGTTGCGTCGCCTGCTGCACGATTGCATCAGGGTCTTTGTGACACAGCAAGATAAAGGCGACTTGTGCCATTAGGCCTGAGGGTCCTTGTTGCCAGATTTATGCGCCACGCTGTCATAACGCGAACAGACATTGAAGTGACAGGGTTTCTTTGTCCATAAATGGTGTAGACCGATTATATTGGAATGAGGAGCGGTTGCGTGGCGAGTTTTCCCGGAACATGGATGACCACAAGCGAAAGCGTTGTGTATCGGGTCGTGCCAAAATGCGCCTGCTCGACCATCGGTCAGATCATGCATTACGCCGACCACGGCAGGTTTTTTGATGGCGACATCCATGACGACAAAACCGGACTGCACAAATGGGCCCTTGAAGGAAGCCAGGAGCCAATCACAAAGAACGTGCTCTCGCATGAAAGCTATGCCTTTACCTGTGTGCGCAACCCATACACGCGGATACTGTCATCTTTCTTTGACAAGATCTGTGGCATTCAGCGCAACGGCAAATACTACCGTGGCAATCTGGTGCCGCTCTTGATCCAGAAATACGGGATCGAAGTGGGTGACCCCGAAACTGGTTTCGAATTCGACCAGATCAAGAGCTTCCGGCGGTTCCTGCTTTTTGCGCGTGACACCATCCGCTGGCGCCGCCCCATGGAGCCTGACATCCATTGGTCTGCGATGTCCGGCCATATCTCCACCTTCATTGTGAACGGCGGACGTTATGACAAGATATTCTGGACCGAAAAGTTCAACGAGGGCATGCAGGACGTGCTGGACAATATCGAGACCGCTCATCCTATCGATCTGGCGACAATTCCGCGTTTCAACGAAAGCGAAGGCCACGGGCCAAAGCGCATGCATCCGGTCGAGGACTACTTTGACGATCTGTCGATGCACATCGTCTACGAGATGTACAAAAAGGACTTCAGGATTTTCCAGTACGATTTCGAAAATCCGGCAAACAAAATGCCTGTTGGCGAAATTGATCTCGACGAAGTACACGCCAAACTCGGACAATAGCTGCGAGGGAAAGAGGGGGCTGTCTGCCCCCTCGGCCTACGGCCTCACCCCCGAGGATATTTTTACTCAAAAGAAGCTGTTATTCACCCAAAATTAGAGAAATTGGTGTGATCTGATGGCACGGAACAGGCAGGGATGCCGATGACCGTCGACGAAGAAGCCGCTGATCTGGGTGGATGACCGGTCAGATCAGCGGACATTCCCACTTCTTTTGAGCATAAATATCCCCGCCGGAGGCATTAAAGTTCTTGCGCCCTCGACAGCATCACTTCCCGCGTTAGATGCTTGTATGAGCGGGAAAGAAGGAAATGCCAGTGTCTGTCGTTCTTATTCTTGGCAGTGGCCCGAATGTGGTTACCTGTCGCGCTTGGCCACGGGGGCCTTTTGATCGTATCGTCGCGATCAATAATGCTTGGGCCGTACGCCCGGATTGGGATGATCTGATCCACCCGGACGACTTTCCACCGGAACGGATGCCGATCGATGTGACCCGCGACCAGCGGATTATCCGTGCCGCTGACTATGTGCCGCTGCAAAACAAGTTTGGCGGTTTCGTCTATGCCGGTGGCACAATGGCATTTACGGCGGCCTATTGGGCGCTTGCGGCTTTGCAGCCATCGGTGATTGCGGTTTTGGGGTGCGACATGGTCTATGCTGGCACACGCGGAACCCATTTTTACGGCACCGGCACCGCTGACCCATTGCGCAAGGATGTCACCTTGCGCTCGCTTGAAGCGAAGTCGGCCCGCCTTATGGCTCTGGCCGCCCGTCAGAACTGTGCGATGGTCAACCTGTCGACCGGCCCCAGCCGCCTTTTGTTTCCCCGGTCGACGCCGACAGCTGCCGCCAAGGCCCGCCCGCTTGTCATGCACGGCCGGTTTATGACCGATGCCTTGGCACGCGAAGAAACTCTGGGTTACTACGTCCCCTCCGGCAAATACTGGAAAGAGGAAGACCGCTTCGATCCCGCAGAAATAGATGCGCTGGACGCGCTTTGGCTTAAAGCAATCCCTGCTCTGCAAACAATGCCTTAAGGTCCGCCTCGGGGCGTGCACCGATATGGCTGATCACTTCTGAGGCCGCCAGATTGCCCATCTTGCCACAGGTCTCTAGATCATGCCCGTTCGTGAGCCCCCAGAGGAAGGCCCCCGCAAAGAGATCCCCCGCACCTGTGGCATCGACGATCTGTGTCGGCACCGCAGGCACATGCCAGCGCTGCCCATCCGCAAGAATATGGACGCCATGTTCGCTATCCGTGCAGGCCACGATGGCCACTTCTGAGGCTGCTTGCGCCAGTGCTGCGTCGAAATCATCCGTCTGGTACATCGAACGCATCTCGGCACGGTTGCAGAAGAGAAGATCCACATGATCGCGGATCATATCGCGGAACGCATCGCGATGTCGTTCGATACAGAACGGGTCAGACAGCGTGATCGACACCTTGCCACCGGCCCCCTTGCAGGCCGCAATCGCCTTGGCAAAGGCCGCATGGCTTTCGGGCCCGTCAAAACGGTAGCCTTCGAGATAGATCCACTCGGCATCCGCCATCTGCGTTTCGTCGATATCGTCGGCAGTCAGAAATTCGGTGACACCCAGATAAGTGTTCATCGAACGCTCCCCATCGGGGGTTACAATCACGATGCATCGGCCGGTTTCGGCCTCTTCGCTCTTGGGGGCCATGGCCGTTTCATAGCCCGCCCCCTGCGCGCGCAAGTCATGGGCAAAGATCGCACCCAATTGGTCGTCCTTGACTTTCCCCACATAGGCCGTGCGTCCGCCCAGATGCGCAATCCCCGCAATCGTATTGGCCGCGGATCCGCCGCTGACTTCTTTCGCGGGACCCACACGGGAATAGAGATCAACCGCGCGCGCCATATCGATCAACTGCATGATCCCTTTTTGCACCCCTGCCTCGGCCAGAAATGAATCCTCGGCCCGCGCCAAAACGTCAACCATTGCATTGCCGATCCCGACAACCTGATACTTTTTCATAGGTTCTTTTCCTCAAACTGACAGAGATCGCGGATCAGACAGGCCGCGCATTTGGGTTTTCGCGCCACGCAGGTGTAGCGCCCATGCAGTATCATCCAATGATGTGCATGCAGTTGAAAATCGGCGGGTATATGATCCTCGATGGCGCGTTCCACCGCATCGACATCTTTGCCCGGAGCCACTCCGCTGCGATTGCCAAAGCGGAAGATGTGGGTATCGACAGCCTGTGCAGGTTGCCCCCACCACATGTTCAGCACGACATTCGCCGTCTTGCGCCCCACACCGGGCAGCGATTGTAGCGCCGCACGGGAATTGGGGACTTCTCCGCCGTAATCGTCGACCAGAATTTGGCTCATTTTGATGACGTTCTTGGCTTTTTGCCGAAACAGACCAATGGTCTTGATGTGTTCGGTTAGTCCTTCCAACCCAAGGTCGAGCATCTTTTGCGGCGTATCGGCGATCTGGAACAGTGCGCGCGTGGCTTTGTTCACCCCGGCATCCGTCGCTTGCGCCGACAAAGCCACAGCCACAACAAGGGTATAGGCATTCACATGCTCAAGCTCGCCCTTGGGTTCGGCCTCTGCCGCCTGGAAGCGTTCAAAGATCGCGCGGATGGTATGATAATCAAGCTGTTTTGCCATTGCTTCGGTATGCCCCGATGCACCCCAAGGGGCAAGCGCCAGATGCGCAATTTTCGGGTCGCTCTGGCGCGCCGTTGAGCCTAGTTTCAATACATGGAACAGACAGAAACATATCACTATCAGATCATGCGCCGCGCCATCGCGGCGATTGATGCGGCAGGCGACAGCCCTCTTTCGCTTGCTGATCTCGCAGCGGACATGAACATGAGCCCCGCCCATTTCCAGCGGGTGTTTTCCGCGTGGGTCGGGGTATCGCCAAAACGGTACCAGCAGTACCTGACCCTAACCCACGCCAAGTCGCTTTTGCGCGACCGCTTCACCACGCTGGAGACAGCCCATGCGGTTGGCCTGTCGGGGAGCGGTCGCTTGCATGACCTCTTTGTGCGGTGGGAGGCGATGAGCCCCGGCGATTACGCGCGCGACGGGGCGGGGCTGACGATCTTTTGGGGCTGGTTCGAAAGCCATTTTGGTCCTGCCCTTGTCATGGGGACGAACCGCGGTATCTGCGGGCTGGCCTTTGCCGCAGAGGCAGGACCGGAACCGGCGATGGCGGACCTGAAATCGCGCTGGCCCAAGGCTGATTTTGTAGAAGACCCCACTTTCCTGCGGCCTTGGGCGACAGCGGCCCTGGGCATGACAGGCGAGACACAGCTGCACATGATCGGTGCGCCCTTCCAATTGCAGGTCTGGGAGGCCTTGCTGAACATCCCTTCGGGTCATGTGACGACCTATTCCGAGATCGCCTGCTCCATCGGGCGCCCCAAAGCGGTCCGCGCTGTGGGCACCGCCGTGGGCCGCAATCCGGTCAGTTGGTTGATTCCCTGCCATCGCGCCCTGCGCAAATCCGGGGCCTTGGGGGGCTATCATTGGGGACTTCCGGTCAAGCGCGCGATGCTGGCATGGGAATCAGCGCGGGTCGATGCACAAGGGGATCATCCGTAAAGTAAGCAATTCCTCGCTCGTTATTTGGGCGATATTGGATATCATGGGGAAAACGGGCATAAGCTGACCCATATCACTGGCGCATTCCGCGCTTCCACAAATGGAACCATGACCATGAAACTTAAGAAATTCCCACTCGTCATCGCAGCCGCATCGCTGACCTTTGTCGCTGCGTGTGACCCCGCAGGTCCGAACGCGAACCAGAACACCCAGCAAGGCGCATTGCTTGGCGCAGGTGCTGGCGCATTGCTTGGCGCGATCACCAACAACGACGGGACAATCCGCGACCGGAACCAAGCGGCACTGATCGGTGCGGCACTGGGTGCAGGCGTTGGTGCCGGGATCGGCAACAGCCTTGACCGTCAAGCAGAAGAACTGCGCCGCGCGCTGCGCAGCGATGTGGGCGTTTCCAACAACGGAAACAACCTTGTTGTTGTCCTGAGCCAAGACCTTCTGTTTGCAACCAACAGCACACAGGTTTCAGGCACATCACAGAACGAACTGCGGATCGTCGCAAACTCGCTCAACAAGTATCCCAACACCACAGTCAACGTCATCGGACACACCGACAACGTGGGTGATGCCTCCTTTAACCAAGGTCTTTCAGAGCGTCGTGCCTCTGCCGTGTCTTCGATCCTGATCGGTGGCGGCGTGTCCCCATCGCGCATCCGGTCCATCGGTGCCGGCGAGAACAACCCGATTGCGTCGAACCTGAATGAATCCGGTCGTCAGATGAACCGCCGGGTCGAGATCATCATTACGCCGAACTAAAGGCGGGCAACCAGATCAGACAAAAGGGCTGCTGCAAGGCAGCCCTTTTTTGTTGTGAACACCGCGTTCCGGTCATATCGTTTGACCAATCCAGCATGGTAGATCAAATGCCTTTTGAACCCGTTCACCAAGAAAAGCTTTCAAACGGCGTCATCCGCCAGATCGAAGGGTTAATCTTGCGTGGAATCCTCAAACCCGGCGAGCGGCTGCCGTCCGAAAGGGAACTTAGCGAACGGATGAGCGTGTCGCGCCCATCGCTGCGCGAAGCCTTGGCGGACCTGCAAGAGCGCGGGCTGTTGACATCCAAGGCGGGGGCCGGGGTCTATGTCGCCGAGGTCTTGGGATCCGCATTCGCGCCCGCTTTGGTTACACTTTTCGCAACCCATGAAGAGGCGGTCTTTGACTACATCAGTTTTCGCCGCGACATGGAGGGGCTCGCCGCAGAGCGTGCCGCACGTTTAGCCAGCGATACGGACCTCAAGGTGATTGACGCGATCTTCAGGAAAATGGAAGCCGCGCATCAAAAACGAAATCCGGCGGACGAGGCGCATCTGGACGCAGATTTCCACTTGTCGATCATCGAAGCCAGCCACAACATGATCATGCTCCATATGATGCGCTCGATGTATGAACTGCTGCGCGAGGGCGTCTTTTACAACCGCACCATCATGTTCAAACAGCGCACGACACGCGACATGCTTCTCGAGCAGCACCGCAAGATAAACGAGGCCCTGCAAGCGCGCGATCCTGTCGGGGCACGCTTGGCGGTGGAGTCGCATTTGAGCTTTGTGGAAACGGCGCTGTCGGATCAACAAAAATCTGAACGCCACGAAGCCTTTGCACAAAAGCGCCTCGAACATGAAGGTCAGCGCTAGCCGGCAATCCTGCCCCGCAACATGTCTGTCCAGAGCCAGATGCAGATCACGGTCTGCATGCCAATGCCGATCAAGACAAATGGATGCCAGACCTCGGCCAACTGACTCGCATAGACCGCGAGGTTCCACAGCCAGTGCCAGATGATCAAGGGCCAAAGATTGCCCAGCTTGACAGCAATCGGTGCCAGAAAAAAACCAACCGATATGGCGAAAAACATCTGCTGGGTTGTACCAGATAGTCCCTGCCCAGAGATTGCACTGATCGTGTGAATTGCCCCGAACAGGACCGCGCTGATCAGCATTGCATAGATCAGTGGCACAGTCGCCATTGCGCCACGCAGCAAGATACCGCGAAACAAGAGTTCTTCTGCAAAAGCGATCAGGAAGGGCGTTACGATCAGCAGCGTCAATGAGACAGCGCCCAGCGCCATGAAGTCATGCAGCGACGCTGCCTTCGCAATATTCCACACCATTGCCAAAAGTACGATCCATGCAGGCAGAAACCAAATGAGGGCGCTCCACCGCAAACGCCCAAATCCGACGGCCTGCCAACCAAATCCGCGCAGCGCGACAGAGACGCAGTAAAGGGCAGCGAGAAACTGAAAGGGCAATAAGGCCGCAAGCGATTGGATCAGTCCCGCGGGTGGAGAACTCAACTGAAACACATAGAGCGTAGCAGCCGCAAGAAATGCGGCATAAATCGCTGTGGCCCGTAGTCCAAGCCAGAGGCTCGGCATTCTGCATTCTCCTGCTTTCGCCCCGCGTCCAAGTGTTGAAGACATGCGCACAACTGTCAACGCAAAAGCCCGGACGCATTAGCATCCGGGCTTCTGGTATTCCGACATTGCTGGCGGCTAGTGCAACTTTTCAGAAACCGTCGCAATCGCGTCGTCAATCAATGCACCTGCAGCTTTGGCGTCCATCTGTTTGGCCATGACGTCCTTGGCCGCAGCGACAGCGACCATAATCGCCTGATCGCGCACATCCTTGATGGCCGCAGCCTGCGCGCTTGCGATCTGCTCTTCGGCAGCGGCGAGGCGGCGGGTGATCGACTTTACAATTTCGTCCTTTGCCGCGGTCGCGGCATTTGTCGCCTCTTCCTTTGCGGCAGCAACGATACGGTCAGCCTGCTCCTGCACTTCCTTTTGCTTGCGCTCGTAGCTGGCAAGCAAGGCTTGCGCCTCATCGCGCAAGGCTTTCGCCTCGTCCAATTCAGCTTTGATGCTCTCTGCGCGTTTGTCCAGCATGCCACCGACAAGCCCGGGCACCTTGAAATAGGCGAGGATGCCGAGGAAAATCAGGAAGGCGACCGAAACAACAAAGTCCGTGTTGGCCAGAGAAAAGAACGGTTTGTCACCAGCGGCGAGCGCCGGAGTGGCGGCAAGAGCGAAAAGGGATGTGATCATCAGTCTCATGATTTTTACCCTTTCATCCGCGCGGTCACAGCAGCGGTGATCGTTTTTGCATCAGCGGTCCCACCCATGGCAGCAACCAGTTCTTTGGCTGTGTCCTTGGCGACGTCCGTAACGCTTTTGATGGCACCGGCGCGAATTTCGGCAATCGCCGCTTCGCTTTCGGCGGTCTTTGCCGCGATCTGCGCATCAGCCTTCTGCAGCTCGACATCCAGCTCTGCCTGAATTTCGGCTTTGGCCGCAGCGACAATCTTTTGCGCCTCAGAACGGGCATCCAAAAGAGCCTGGTCATATGCAGCTTCGGCTTCGGCTGCTTTATTCTTCAAATCTTCTGCTGCCGCGATATCATTCGTGATGGTACCAGAGCGCTCTGCCAGAACCGCACCAATGCGGGGCAGTGCGATGCGGGACATCAGCAGGTAGATAGCGATTAGCGTGATAACCAGCCAGAAGATCTGGTTGGGCATCCAATCCGCGCAAAGTTGCGGCATGCCAAGGGCGGAACCCCCTGCATCAACGCATGTGCCAGCGACGGCGTCGTGTGTTTCTGTTGCCATGATGGCCCCCGAATACCTTGATGTTTTACTGACTGGCGCACGATCGCGCGCCAGTCAGCCGTAAGGATATGGGTTCGTTCTTAGACGGCGAACATCAGCAGAAGCGCGACGAGGAACGCGAAGATCCCCAGTGCTTCTGCGAATGCCAGACCGATGAACAATGTTGCTGTTTGACCAGCAGCAGCAGATGGGTTGCGCAGTGCGCCAGCCAGGTAGTTACCTGCAACTGTACCAACACCGATCGCGGCAGCGCCGGAACCGATTGCAGCAAGACCAGCGCCGATGTGTGCGAGTTCACCTTCCATGAGTATTCTCCTTACGATTGGAAGTTAGATAGAATGTGGGAAATCCCACGTTGTTAGTGTGCGGGGTGAAGCGCGTCCTTGAGATAGACACACGTCAAAATAGTGAAAACATAGGCCTGAATGCCGCAGACCAGGATCTCGAGACCGTAGATCGCCACGATCCCGAATATGGCAAGCGGGCTAACCAGCGTCAGCGCGGCAAAACCAGCAAAAACCTTCAGAACAGCGTGCCCTGCCATGATGTTACCGGCCAGACGAATGGAGTGGCTGACAGGGCGCACGAAGTAAGAGATCACTTCGATAATCGCGATGATCGGACGCAGGATCGCCGGTGCGTCGGACATCCAGAACAGACCCAGGAAAGCCGGGCCGTTTTTGACAAAGCCCAAAATGGTCACAGCGATAAACACGCCAAAACCAAGCACCGCAGTCACCGCGATCATCGAGGTTGGCGAATAGGACATCGGGATCAGGGCGAGGTAGTTCGAGAACAGGATGAACAGGAACAGCGTCATGATATAAGGGAAGTACTTTACGCCGTCTTTCCCGGTCACATCTTCAACCATTTTGTAGATGAAACCGTAGATCAGCTCGCCGATCGACTGCAGACGGGTCGGAACCACGGCGCGACCGCGACTTCCCAGTACAAACACTGCGGCGATTGCCAAAAGCGCGATGGCCATCCAGAGCGTCACATTCGTCGGCGTGTACCAGTGAACTGGACCGTCACCAAACAGCGGTTTGACGATAAACTGGTCCAACGGATGGAATACAAGACCACCTTCGGAATGTTCTTCAGTCGCCACGTGCGTCACCCTCATCTTGTGCAGCTTCAAGCTGCTTTCTTTGCACCTCTTTGGCCGACCGCATCATGGTGAGAACACCAGCCGCGAGGCCAAAGAAAATAAACAGCACCAGAAAAATCGGCATGGTTCCAAACAAGGTATCCAGCCCGTATCCGATGCCAAAGCCGATCCCAAGACCGGCAACAAGCTCTATCACCATCCGCCAAGCAAGCTGCGCCTGAGAATAGTGTTCCTCCGAATGGTCTTTGACGTCTGCCGGTGCTTTGAGCGCCGCGATTTTCGCTTCAAGTGCCCTCAGGCGGTCAGCGTCATGCGGGTCGGACATCGGTTTGGCCCCCTCGGAAGGTTGAGGATGGTTTAGGGTGGGATCATATCAGAGTCAAGAGAACCAAATTTCAATTTTAATGTATAAATTTCAATACGTTGAGCGTCAATCGATTCACCCGATTTCGCCCATTCTGCCCTGACGGCGCTTGCGTTGATATTCAACCAAATGGTTGACGTTTTCCCCCCGAGCCGCTTAATCGCCTTATGACCACCCAGCTTGATCAGGTTTTCTCGGCGCTTGCCGATCCGACGCGCCGCGCGATCCTTGCGATGTTGCTTGAGGATGACATGGCCGTGACAGACGTGGCCGAGCCCTTTGCGATGTCATTGGCGGCGATCTCAAAGCATCTGGGGATCCTGACAGCGGCCGGTCTGATCTCGCAGGAAAAGCGGGGCCGTGTGAAGTGGTGCAAGCTGGAACCCGACGCGCTGCGCGAGGCCTCGGTCTGGATGCAAGGCTTTGGCCAGATGGAAGCCCTCGATCTGGATGCCTTCGAAGCATTCTTGGTGCAAGAACTGGAAGGGTAAGGTGGATCGGCATCCACCTTGCTTTACTCCTCCCGCAGCAACATCACCAATGCCGTCATCGTAAGCAACAAACCCACAAGGACCAATGCAGGTGGTGGCGCCCCTCCCAGGGCGAGTTCCCAAACAATCACCCATGAAGGTGTCAGATAGGTATAGGCCATGACCTTTGAGCTGGGCAGTCGCAGTGTCGCAAACTGCAACAGAACAAATGTCGCCGCGCTGGCGAAAACCGCTGTGTAAAGGATCGTGATCCAGACGATAGGCGGTAAGGCGGTCCACTCCGTTGCTATGATCGCCCCCCACCCCCACAGGGTCAGCATAACCGCGCCGGCAAGCAAAACACCAAAGGAGAAGACCACAGCGCTTTCGCCACGGTTCAGCTTGCGCACCAAGGGCGTATATATCGCATGCGCCATACAGCCCCAGAAATAGATGAACTCGCCCCGCCCGATCTCGAACCGCAAAAGTGCTGCCAGATCAGCGCGAAAAATGACCCAGAGCGCGCCCACGGCCCCGAACACCAGCGCAAGCGCCATGCGCGGGGTCAGGACCTGCCGCAACAAGACCCAGCCAAAAAATGCCGCAAGGATAGGCGTGAGCGTAAACACGGCCGCGGCACTGACCGGAGGTGCTGTCTTGAGCCCCTCGAACATCAGCACAAAATAAGTACAGAACAATGCGGCAAGGACGATGTATCGCCACGGCGCTGCTATGGCACTGCGTGGCACCCCGGATGTGGCATAGGCAATACTGCCGATGATCACCGTGGCGACCCAGAAGCGGACCGCGTTGAGCGCACTTGGCGCGATCTCATTTGCTGCAAGCGCCCCCAGCGCAAAGGACCCTGCAACCAACATCGAAAAAGCGAGCATCGCCAGATGCCCCGCGCGTGCCCCGCTCATCAGACGTCGCGCGATTTGATACGCTCTTTCAGGAAGCGCAGAAAAGTCTGCACTTTGGTCGTCCGGTGCAGATCGACGTGGGTCACAAGCCAAAGCGGCACATCCCATTCTGGCTGAGTGGGGATCACTTCCGTTAGCGTCGGGTCCATACCACTCGAGCTGTCGACGAAACCGATGCCCGCCCCGTGCAGGATAGCATCAAACATATTGCGGTCATCGTTCGCCCGATAGATGAATTGACTTTCCGGCACACGCGCCCGCAACCATCTGGAAAAAGGCGCACGGTGATCGTCGCTATCGTGTGTGACGAAGAAATGATTAGGCAAATCCTCTGGCCCCGCCGGCAGGCCGTGACGCGCCACGTAACTGTCAGAGGCCGCCAAAGAAACCTTGATGCGCATGAAAGGCTGCACGACATTATCTGGTTCTTCCGGCATGGCCCCTGCCCGGATTGCGACATGGGCCTCACCATATTCCAGCCGGAAGACCCGCATACCTGTCCTGTAGCGGATCCGCAGGTCGGGATGCTCTTGCTGGAAGGCGATCAGGATCGGGGTCAGTATCGCAGAGGCGTCATCAAGTGACGTAACGACCAGATCACCCGATACACCTTCGCCTTGCCCCTTTATCCGCCCTGCCAGTTGGGTGAACTGATCATCTGTTGCCGCTGCGACCTGGAGCAGGTCCTGCCCCGCCTCTGTCGCTGTATAGCCGCGGGCATGGCGTTGAAAAAGTTTAACCCCCAAACGCTGCTCGAGCGCATCAATATGCCGGATCACAGTCGCATGATGCACGCCAAGTTCTTCGGCCGCACCACTGACGGTCCCCTTGCGGGCGACCTGGAATGCTGTCCTGATTTCGTCCCAATTTTCCATGCTGCGATCCTGTGCGCTGACAAACACTCTTTGCCCAATTAGGGATAATACGTTCGCAAATGCAAGATCGCATCTCTTCGCCAAGACATCACAATTCTCTGATCTTGACCCAGCCCGCATAATTACAGGTGATCTTGTGACGATCCGCAGCCGCAAGGGGATCAGGGCGCGTAATGTCAGTGCGGAAAGCCGCATTCTGGATCACGCGCACTTTCCGATACATTCACCGCCGCGACAAAGTGATGGCGCTCTCATTTCGGGAAACCTGCTCTCTGGACATCGCTACAAGTGCGCTATCTTGGAGGGTATGACACACACCCGATCCCTGATGCTGCTGCGCGCGTTCCTCACCGTGGCCTTCCTCTATTTCGGCCTCCGTAAGCTGATCGGCTACAGCACCGACGTAGCGATCTACGAGGCCATCGGTTTCGGCCAGTTCCCGCGCTATATCACGGGCTCGGTCGAAGTGATCGGCGCGGCCCTTTTGTGGAAGCGCGGGTTTGAAGGTTTTGCGGGCCTCTTTCTAACCGCCACGATGATCGTCGGGTTAAGTGCGCTGCTGATCTGGGTCGGGCCGCCCTATTGGCACATGCTTGTCCTGATGACCGCCAGCGCAAGCGTGGCGTTTGCCTATCGCGACCAACTCTTTGGCATGCTGCGGCAGGTTGACTCGGGACCGACACAAGACTAAACGCCCTTCAACATCCGGATAGCATCAGCTTTCCGGTCCCTGTTCATAGGGATCGCCCTCCGTCAGCGCGTCGCGCCCACGGGGGCGCTACTGCTTTAAGCTTTGCGTTCTTATATACGCTGGGCAACCGAAACGAGACGAGGGCCTTGGCCAATGTTTGAAAGTCTATCCGAACGCCTCTCAGGTGTCTTTGACAAGCTCACCAAGCAGGGTGCGCTGACCGAGGATGACGTTAAGACCGCACTGCGCGAAGTGCGCGTCGCACTGCTCGAGGCTGACGTCTCGCTGCCAGTGGCGCGTGACTTTATCAAAGCCGTGCAGGAAAAGGCCACAGGCCAAGCCGTCACCAAATCGATCACGCCCGGCCAGCAGGTCGTCAAGATCGTGCATGACGAATTGCAGCATGTCCTGACCGGCGACGAAGACCCCGGTGCTTTGAAAATCGACAACCCGCCGGCCCCGATCCTGATGGTCGGTCTGCAGGGTTCTGGTAAGACAACCACGACGGCAAAGCTCGCCAAGCGATTGAAAGAGCGTGAAGGCAAAAAGGTGCTGATGGCGTCTTTGGACACCAATCGCCCCGCCGCGATGGAACAACTTGCCATCTTGGGCATGCAGATCGGCGTAGACACCCTGCCGATCATCAAAGGCGAAGACCCGGTTCAGATCGCCAAACGGGCCAAGACCCAAGCCAGCCTTGGCGGCTATGACGTTTACATGCTGGATACAGCAGGCCGCTTGCACATTGACGCCGAACTGATTGCTCAGGCTGCCGCGGTTCGTGACGTGGCCAAACCACGCGAGACACTTCTGGTTGTCGACGGCCTGACTGGTCAGGACGCAGTGAACGTCGCACAGGAATTCGACGACAAAATCGGTGTGACCGGCGTGGTCCTCACCCGGATGGACGGCGACGGGCGTGGCGGTGCGGCGCTGTCCATGCGCGCGATCACTGGCAAGCCAATCCGCTTTGTCGGTGTCGGCGAAAAGATGGACGCGATCGAAACCTTCGAGCCGTCACGCATCGCGGGCCGCATCCTTGGCATGGGCGATATCGTCGCGCTCGTCGAAAAGGCGCAGGAAACCATCGAGGCCGAACAGGCCGAACGCATGATGAAGCGCTTCCAGAAGGGTCGTTTCAACATGAACGACCTCAAGATGCAGCTTGAGCAGATGATGAAAATGGGCGGCATGGAAGGCATGATGGGAATGATGCCCGGGGCCG
>NZ_JANQTS010000063.1 GCF_030731595.1 Yoonia sp. | reverse complement strand
GCGAACCGTTCTTTCTGCAGCACTGTCCAGAACACCGTCACATCGTATCCTGTCTCGGTCTGTACATCGCTTGTCACGATCCCCTGCTCAAACAGCCATGCGCGTTTGCGTCCTTCGGCGAAGGTCAGCGCCAGCTTTTCCTCGCTGCGCGGGTCCTTGAGCTTGTCGGGGATTGCGGCCAGCAGCCTGTCCATCCCCTCGCCTGTGATCGCAGAGACAGCAAACAGGTCTTCGGTACGCGCCGCCTGGGTCAGAACCGCGTCGCGCGCGTCGCCTTCCAGCAGGTCCACCTTGTTCCAGACCTCGATCAGCGGGGCCTCTTCAGCGACACCAAGGCCCTGCAGGATCGCCATCACATCCTTGGCCTGTTCTTCGGTCTGCGGGTGGCTGATATCGCGGACATGCACAATCAGATCGGCGTCCAGCACTTCTTCCAGCGTCGCGCGGAAGGCCGCGACCAGTTCGGTCGGCAGATCGCTGATGAAACCCACGGTGTCGGACATGATGATCTCGTCCCCTGTGGGCAGGGTGATCTTGCGCATGGTTGGATCAAGGGTCGCAAACAGCATGTCCTTGGCAAAGACATCCGCCCCGGTCAGCCGGTTGAACAGCGTTGATTTGCCCGCGTTGGTATAGCCCACCAAAGCGACAATCGGGAACGGCACCTTGGCGCGGGCCGCGCGGTGCAATTCACGGGTTTTCACGACCTTGGACAGTTGGCGACGCAGCCGGAGAAGCTGGTCATCAATGGCACGGCGGTCGGCCTCGATCTGGGTTTCACCCGGTCCACCGACAAAGCCCAAACCACCGCGCTGGCGCTCAAGGTGGGTCCACGCGCGGACAAGGCGCGTGCGCTGGTACGACAAGGCCGCCATCTCGACCTGCAAGACACCTTCAGAGGTGCGCGCGCGGTCGCTGAAGATTTCCAGAATCAGACCAGTGCGATCGAGCAGTTTTACACCCCAGTCTTTTTCAAGATTGCGCTGCTGCACAGGCGTGACAGATCCGTCAATCAGGACAAGCTCGACCTCGGCGTCATGAAAGATGGTCTTGAGTTCGGCAATCTTTCCTTTGCCGAACAATTTACCGGGATGGCGCTTGGGCAAGCGCACAATCGTGGCCCCCACAACCTCCAGCCCCGGCAAAGCATCGGCCAAGGCCACGCCTTCCTGCAACGCCGGTTCAGCCGCGCGGCGGCTTTGGTCTGATTTCAGATCCGGGTGCAGTACCCAAGCCCGTGTGACGGGGCGGTCATGTTCGAGCAAGGTTACTCTTCGCCTTCATAAAGGCTGATGGGCTGTGCAGGCATGATCGTGGAAATCGCGCTTTTGTAGACAAGCTGCGATTGACCATCGCGGCGCAGAAGCACGCAAAAGCTGTCGAACCACGTGATAACACCTTGTAGCTTGACCCCATTCACCAAGAAAATCGTTACAGGAACCTTTGTCTTGCGGACATGGTTCAGAAATGCATCTTGCAGATTTGCTTTATCGGCGGCCATTGCGACACCCTTCTTATTGTTCTTACGGCCGCGGACCGGCCCCCCAGTGGTACTATGAGCCAGTATGTCGTGGGCTATCAATAGTTTCCACCCCAAAAACACACCGGAAAGAAAGCATCTATCGCTGCCATATCTCGGGGTTGAAAAGGGCAATGATGGCAAGAGTCTCAAGCCGGCCAAGGACCATCGCGCCAGCCAGAATGACCTTTGCCGCATCCGGAATACCGGAATAGGCAATGGGCGTTTCAGCCGCCACCGTTGCAAGCGGCCCCGTTGTGGACAGTGCAGAGACCGCCAGCACCACAGAGGTCTCAAACTGCACGCCTGTCAGGGACAGCATCAGCATCACGGCGGCAATGCTCAGCGCGAAGAGCATGAAGAAGACCCATGAAATATAGGCGCCCTGCTTGCGGATGCGGCGGGCATCCTTGCCCCCGCCCCCAACGGATGACGGATGCAAAAGCCGCTCTTGCTCGCGTTCGCCATGCCGGTAGAGCGCGTAGATTCGCAAGAGCTTTACCCCGCCCGCTGTTGTGGCGACACCGCCCCCGATCAACGCCATCCCGATCAGGAAAAGACCCGGCGTATTCAGGCCAGACCAGGCTGTCGCCCCCTCCCAGGAATGCGATTCGAACCCTGTCGTCGTCAGGAAAGACGTCACCGTAAACAGAGCACCCCACAGAGCCGCCGCGATGTTTTGCAGGCTTGCGCCCGTTGCGCTTTCTGCGGCACCGATAAAGTGCCGCAAAAACAGCAGCATCGTCACCGCGCTGATCAGAATCAAGGCCGTCATGAACTCGGGATCACGGCGCAGCCCCTGGTCGCGCTCTCCGATCAGCCCGCGGCTAAAGGTCAGCCGCGACAGTGCGAAGACAAAAAAGCAAAAGATCAGGGCTTCGCCCCAGAACCCCGATGCGGCGAAGTAAAGCCCGCCAATCGGCGAAATGCCCGATGTCGACAGGGTCGACATAGCGTGGTTTAGCGCGATGAAGGGTGTCTCTCCGGCGATCACCAGCCCCAGCCACAACAGGCCCGTCAGCCCCATATAGATGGGCGTCAGCGACAGCGCATAGCGCACCAACCGTTCTGACGGGTCAGCGATCCGTCCGATCTGGCTAAAGCGGCCAACAGCGCCATCGCCGCCTGTTGCTGTGGCGCGGACCTCGAAGCCACCCAGGTTCATCGGCGCAAAGATCGACACAGCCGTGACCCAGACCAGCAAGCCACCAAGCCAGCCCACAAGGGCGCGCCAAAGATGCTGCGACGCCGTCAACCGCCCCGCGTTGTCATAGATCGTCGCCCCTGTCGTGGTAAAGCAGGACACCATTTCAAACCAGGCATCCAGAAAACTCGTGTTGCCAACGGCCTCATAGAACGGAACCGCAAACATCAGCGGCAGCGCGCTGAATGCCGCCAACAATCCCAGCAACTGGCTCCGTGCAACGCTTTGCGGGGCATAACCTGCCGTCGCCAGCCCGATCAGCAGCGTCAGCGTCGAAAACAGGATAAATCCGTAAAAGAACACCCGCATCGTGTTGAAGTCTTCGGTGATCGCCGCATGCGCTGCAGGCACGATCATCGCTATGGCGCCAAGCCCCATCAGAACGACAAAGAACGGAAGGCGGACGATCCAGCTCATCAGAAAAAGTCGATCGAAACCTGCAAGAGCCGCTCTACTTCGGGGACATCGTCGGCCATTGCGAAAATGGCGATAGCATCGCCTTCCTCGATCCGCATGTCACCAGTGGGGCGCATGACCTTGCCCTCTTTCATGATTGCACCGATCAATGTGCCTTCTGGAAAAGAGATATCCTTGACCTTCTGCCCCGCAATCGGCGAGGTCCCCAAGACAAGGGCTTCGATCACTTCGGCCTCGGCGTCACCGATGGAATAGACGCCGCGCACCCGACCGTGCCGGATATGGCGCAGGATCGAGCTGACGGTGGTCGCGCGCGGGTTGATATAGGCGTCAATGTCCAGCGGTCCCATCAACGGCACCAGCGTGGGATCGTTGATCAGGGTAATGGCCATCGCACAGCCCATCTCTTTGGCGCGCACAGAGGCCAGCAGGTTTGTTTTATCGTCATCCGTCACGGCCAGAACCGCATCGGCTGTGGCAATATTCGCCTCTTCCAGCAGGGCGCTGTCCAGACCATCCCCGTGCAGCACAATCGTCCGGTCCAGCGCATCGGCGGCCCGTTCGGCGCATGCACGGTTTTTCTCGATCATCTTGACGCGCACCCGATCGGTGCGGGCCTCCAGTGCCAAAGCCACGCCAAGCCCGACATTGCCACCGCCGATGATGACGATACGTTCCTGTTTGGATTGGGTTTTGCCAAAAATTTCGAGCGTGCGGGCCATATCCTGGGTTTCGGTAAAGATATAGCAGTCGTCGCCGGGAAAGACCTGATCACCCGCAGAGGGCACAAACAACGTCCCCTCGCGCCTGATCCCCACGACGACAGCACGCAGCGTTGAAAACAGATCGGTCAGTTGCCGCAAAGGCGTATTGATGACGGGGCAATCCTCGTCAATCGTGATGCCAAGCAGCTGGGCGCGCCCGTCCAGAAAGCTTTCGGTGTCAAAGGCCGCAGGCGCTGCAAGGCGCTGCAAGGCGGCCTCTGCCACCTCGCGTTCGGGCGAAATCACGACGTCGATGGGCAGGTGATCGCGGCGGTACAGATCGGAATAACCCGGATCAAGATAGTTTTGCGCCCGCAAACGGGCGATCTTGCGCTGCACGGAAAACACCGAATGGGCCACCTGACAGGTGACCATATTCACCTCGTCGGAATGGGTGGCGGCAATGATCATATCAGCGTCACGCGCACCGGCACGGTCCAGCACATCAGGATAGCTGGCAAAGCCCGCAACCCCCTGCACATCCAGCGTATCGGTCGCCCGGCGCACCAGTTCAGGGTTGCTGTCAACGACTGTGACATCGTTCTTTTCGCCGGACAAATGGCGGGCGATCTGCCATCCAACCTGACCCGCGCCGCAAATGATGACTTTCATTCAAACTCGCCTTCAAGATAGGCCACGCGGCCACCCGCCTTGTTCGTTGTCACCACGCCTAAGGATTTAAGTTTGCGATGCAAGGCCGATCGCTCCATCCCGACAAAAGACGCGGTGCGGCTGATGTTGCCACCGAAGCGGTTGATCTGGGTCAGCAGATACTCCCGTTCAAACAATTCGCGGGCTTCGCGCAGAGGCAGCGTGGCAAGACCGCCAGCCAGGACGATGCGGCCTTCTTCGCCCCCGCCATCATCGCTGCTTGGCAGTTCTCTGGCGGTAATCTCGCCGCCGCTTTCTCCAAGAATAAGAACACGTTCCACGACGTTCTTCAATTGCCTGACATTGCCGGGCCAGAGCATGGTTTGCAGCAAGGCGCGCGCATCTTCGGCAAGCTTGCGGAGCGGTAGACCTTGGGCCTTGTTGAAGACTTCGATGAAATGCTCGGCCAAAAGCGGGATATCCTCGCGCCTTTCCTCGAGCGATGGCACCGCAATCGGCACCACGTTCAAGCGGTGGAACAGCTCTTCGCGGAAGGTGCCTGCGGCAATGGCTGCCGACAGATCACGGTTGGTGCTGGAAATGACCCGCAGATCCACCTGCACCTTGTCGCCGCCACCGACGCGCTGAAACCGCTGCTCGACCAGTACCCGCAAAATCTTGGACTGGGTACCAAGGGGCATATCCGCGATTTCATCAAAGTAGACGACACCGCCATTGGCCTCTTCCAGCAGTCCGGGCTCGATCCCGCGCCCGCCATCTTCGCGACCAAACAGCACCTCTTCCATGCGCTCCGGTTCGATCGAGGCCGAATTGACCGTTACGAAAGGGGCAGACGCGCGGTTGGAATTGGCATGGATGTAGCGCGCCGCGATTTCCTTGCCCGCTCCGGCAGGCCCGGTCAGCATGACACGCCCATTGGATTTCGTGACCTTATCCAACTGCGATTTCAACATGCGGAAAGCGGCACTGTCGCCCAGCATCTCGGCGCTGCGGGTCTCGCCGCGTTTCAGTTCCACATTCTCCCGACGCAGGCGCGATGTCTCCATTGCGCGGCGGATGACGACCAGCAACTGATCGATATTGAAAGGCTTTTCGATAAAGTCATAAGCGCCCTGTTTGATCGCTGCGACGGCGATTTCAATATTGCCGTGACCCGAAATGATGACAATGGGGACATCAGGGTGATCGCGCTTGACGGCTTTGAGAATATCAATCCCGTCCATATTGCTGTCTTTGAGCCAGATATCGAGGATCATCAGCGCCGGAGGTTCCGCCGCGATCTGGGCCATGCATTCATCCGAGGTCCCGGCAAGCCGCGTTGTAAACCCCTCATCAATCAGGATCTCTGAGATCAACTCCCGGATATCGCGTTCGTCATCTGTGATCAGAATGTCGCCCATAATCGTCCTCATGCTGGTATTTTTGGCGCCCTTGCCTGTGCAGAGACAGCGGGCAATTGAATGATGGCGCAGGCACCGGCGTGGTCCTGCCCTGCAAAGACTTCGGCATCCGTCAGGATCAAGGTGCCGCCGTGTTCTTCGATGATCTTCTTCACAATTGGCAGGCCAAGTCCTGTGCCTTCGCCGCGTGTCGTCACATAGGGTTCGAACAGGCGGGCGCGGTCCTCGGGCAGCCCGATCCCATTGTCCGAGATCTTGATCGTCACCTTGTCGCGATCCTGCGTCAAACGCAGTTGGATTTCCGGCCTATAGCCCTCTGCCCCGTGGCGTTCGATATAGGTCTGGGTCGCCTCGCCCGCATTCTTGAGCAGATTGGTCAGGGCCTGCCCGATCATTGTCCCGTCCATTTCCACCAAGACCGGTTCTTCGGGGATGCTCGCGGCAAAATGCACATCGGGTTGGCCGACGATCTGCAAGGACAAGGAATCATGGACAAGCTCTGTCAGATCATTGGTTTGCAACTCTGGCTCGGGCATGCGGGCGAACTTGGAAAATTCATCAACAATGCGGCGCAAGTCATTGGTTTGGCGGACAATCACATCTGTCATCTGCTCCAGCTTGTCGCCATCAAGGCCGACACGATTGTGGAATTTGCGCTTGATCCGTTCTGCGGACAGCTGGATCGGGGTCAGCGGATTCTTGATCTCATGCGCAATCCGGCGCGCCACATCACCCCAGGCCGCCATGCGTTGGGCGCTGACAAGGTCGGTCACGTCGTCAAAGGCGACCACATAGCCTTCCAGCGTCCCGTCCACGTTACGCCTCTGGGCCATACGCACCAGCAAGCTTTCCTGCTGGCCTTTGCGGATCAGGTTGATCTGCTCTTGCACACTGTCGTGATCCGTCTCGCAAACCTGCGCAAAGAGGCCCGCAAATTCCGGAATAGCGACAGAGATCGCGGTTTCTTCCGGATTTGCCCCCACTGATAGCAAGCGCCGTGCAGACGGATTCACAAAGGTCACGCGCCCCGCGGGATCAAGGCCCACCACACCCGATGTGACCGAACTCAGCACCGAATCAAACAATCGCCGCCGCCGTTCCGAGGCGCGGTTGATTTCAAGCAACTGATCGCGCTGGCCTTTCAGCCGGCTGGTCATCTGGTTGAAGTAATGCCCAAGCTGCGAAATCTCGTCTTCACCCTCGTCTTCGATCACGCGCACGTCCAGATCGCCAGAGCCCACACGCTGCGACGCGATAACCAGACGACCCACGGGGCGTGACAGACGCTCTGCAAACCACAGCCCTCCCCAGATGGCCCCAAGAATCAGGATCACCGCAAAGCCAAGATAAAGCAGGCCGAACTGGAACAGCAGTTGCCCGCGCTCATTGGCCAATTCTTCATACTGCGCGACGGTTTCGGTTGTGTCATCCAGCAGCGACAAGACGGTCCCGTCAACCGGGCGCGTCACATAAAGATAGCGATCCCGAAAGGTGGTCAGCGGAATGAGCGCGCGAAACTCGTTGTTGGCAAAGTCCTGAATGATGGCAAGGCCCGTGGTTTCGGCGTTCGTAAAGTCCTGGGGCGATGGGCGTTCATAGCCAAACTCGTAGGATCGCGCACCCCGCGCCATGATATTGCCCAAGCCATCGATCACAAACGCCTCTGTCAGGCCGCGCTCGATCTGCGCCTGCACTTCGCCCAAGGCACGGCGCACTTCGCCGTCGTCCATGAACAGGTTTGCCTGCCGCTCGCGATTGAGATAGGCCGCCAACCCCACCCCGTCGCGGGTCAGTTCTCTCTCGTGTTCTTCCTCGTATGCCTGTGCAGTGGTCAAAGAGGTGCGCAACACGTTCCCGACCGGTTCGGAGAACAGCCCGTCCAGTGCGATGGAAATCAGCGTCACCGAAAAGACGGCAACCAGAACGATCGGCACCAGCGCCGAGAGCGCGAAAACGCCCGTCAAGCGCAAAGTCAATTGCGATCCTGCCGAACGCGCGCGCCGTGCCGCCACCATCCGCGCCACTTGCCGCATGACCAAAGCCGCGACAATCAGCACGTAGATCAGATCCAGAAGCAGGACAAACTGCAAGGAGGTGGACGAGGCGCCCTTCCCCAAAGGCCCCACAACAACATAGGTCAAGGCCGCCAACACCGGCGCGGTCAACACCAAGCCCATCGTCAATGCGCTTTGCACATGACGCTGGCGCAACCAGCGGCTGAACCAAACGATGTTGATGCCCATAAGGGTCCGCCGCACGCGCAAAGCCCTGTTACTCAGGTGAGGTCACCCCCACGATACCGCAAAATCTGTGGCCATTCTGATACGCTGACGCATCGGTGCCACGGTTATGTTGCGGTTTTACATCAATTTGCGACGGCGAGTCACGCGGATATCGAGGTCTGTGATCTTCTTGCGCAGCGTATTGCGATTTATTCCAAGTAAATCAGCGCATTTCGCCTGATTTCCTCCGGTCGCATCCAGTGCGATTTCGATCAATGGACCCTCAACTTCCTTGAGAATCCTGTTGTAAAGACCGGGTGGTGGCAAAACGCCCCCGTGCAGATCAAAATACCGCCGCAGATGTTTGCCGACGCTGGCCGAAAGTTTTTCACCCTCGCCCCCCGAGCGCAGCGGCTCGATCGCGGGCTGGTTGCCCAAGACCAACTCGACCTCGGCGCGCGAGATTTCTTCCTCTGCTGCGGTGAACACCAAACGGCGCACCGCGTTCTCGAGCTGGCGCACATTGCCGGGCCAGCTGTAGGCCCGGACCAGATCAAGGGCGGCATCCCCAAATCGCCGCACCGGCGCGCCATCACGCTCCGCGCGCGCCAGAAAATGCGCCGCCAAGAGCGGGATATCATCGACCCGCTCGCGCAGCGACGGCACATCGACCGTCACGCCGCCAAGGCGATAGAAGAGATCCTCGCGGAACTCGCCATCTTCCATCCGCACCATCAGATCCGATTGCGATGTCGCCATGATCCGGGGCGCGTTGTCGCCCAGACTGTCCAGCATGCGCACGATCCGCCCTTGGGCGGGCTCTGACAGGTCGCTGACTTCGTCAAACAGGATCGACCCGCCCTTGGCGCGGCTGAGGACCATGGAAGGCCCGTCCATCCCTTCCAGATCGCTGGCAGAAACCACGACAAACGGAAGGCTGCGCCGGTCCGAGAAATCATGCACTGCGCGGGCGATCAGGGATTTCCCTGTACCGCTCTCGCCGGTGATCAGCACGGGAAGCTGGGTATTCATCACGCGGGCCACAAGACGGTACAGCGCTTGCATCACATTGGTGCGGCCCACCAAGGGCAGATCGCCCCCTTGCTCGGTCGCCCCGATATCAGGAACGCGGGTGACGGGCGCACGCCGCTTGACCTCGAGCGCACGGGCGGCACGTTTCATCAGATCGGGCAAGTCAAAGGGCTTGGGCAGGTAGTCATAGGCGTCAGCCTCTGCCGCCTGAATGGCTGTCATGATCGTATTCTGCGCCGAGATCACGATGACCGGCAGCCCTGGACGGGCCGCCGCGATCTTGGGCAATTGTTCCAGCCCGTTGCCGTCGGGCATAATGACGTCAGAGATCACAAGATCGCCTTTGCCCTCGTCCACCCAGCGCATCAGCGTCACAAGCGAAGAGGTCGCATGCACCTTGCACCCAGCCCGCGTCAGGGCTTGGGTTAACACGGTTCTGATCGTGCGATCATCATCAGCGACTAGAACGGTACCGTCCATCAATTCTCTCCTGTTTCGGTGTCTTTGGGGGCGACGGGCAACGAAATGCGGAACACAGTGCGCCCCGGCACGCTGTCCACGGATATCCATCCGCCACCATCGCCAATCAGTTTGGAAACGAGCGCAAGGCCCAGTCCTGTGCCATTCTCCTTGCCCGAAATGAAGGGCTCAAAGATGTCATCCGCAATCTCGCGCGGCAAACCGGGGCCATCGTCGATGATCTCGATCTGCAAGGGCAGCCGGGCCTGCGTGCCGTCCGAGCGATGCACGCGCAAAGAGGAATCATAATAGGTATGCAACCGGATCGTGCCCGCGTCTTTGCAGGCCTCGGAGGCATTCTTGAGCAGGTTCAAAAACACCTGCAAAAGCTGGTCCCCATCCGCCAGTGTTTGTGGCAACGAGGGGTCGTAGTCTTCGACAAACAGCATATGCGCGCCAAATCCGACAGCCGCCGACTGGCGCGCGCGATCCAGGATATCGTGGATATTGACCGGTTTCAGCAAGGGCGGGCGCAGGTTGCCGAACTGTTCCACCTGTTCGAGCAGTTTCACGATGCGGCGGCTTTCCTCGACGATGAGATCGGTCATTTCCTGATCTTCGGGGCTTAACCCCATCGACAAAAGCTGTGCCGCCCCCGTGATGCCGGCCAGCGGGTTCTTGATCTCGTGGGCCAGCATTTCGGCCATGCCGATCGCTGATTTCGCCGCCTTGCCCGAGGAATGGTTCTGGTTGATCCTGCTGGCAATTTCCCGTGGGCTGATCATCACGATCATCGTCTCGTCTTCGCCCTGCAAAGGCGCGAACTGGATGTTGCACATCATCGGCGCGCGCTCGCCGCTGCCCACATCGACATCATTGACAAAAAGCGAGGTGCGGTTTTCGCGTGCCCGCCGGAACGGGGCCTCGAGCGGCGCGTCAATCATCACCTTTTCCCAAAGCTTTTGCCCAATCAGCGCCTTGCTCGACATATTGAGAAAGCTCTCGGCAGCGGGGTTGCTCATGGTGATGACGTCATCGCCATCCAGCATCAGCGATGGAACCGGCAAAGACGACCAGAGTGCGGCACCCAAAATCATGCGGCCACCTTCATATCCAAAGCATCGGGCAAATCACGCAGCACATCCGATGGCATTGCATGGGTCAGGATGGCCTTGCGCAAGGCAGGACCGGTGCCAGCTTCGTCCATATACCACCCCAAATGTTTGCGTGACACCTTGCGCCCCATTTCTATTCCGTAGAACGACAGCATCGCTTCGTAGTGACCGCAGACCATGTCGACCAAATCAGCCCCTTGCGGGATATCCGGTTGCGGCGTGCCATGCAGCGCCGCAGCGACCTGCGCCAGCACCCAAGGCCGTCCCTGTGATCCGCGCCCGATCATCACACCATCGGCACCCGACAGCCGCAGCGCCTCGCGCGCCGTGGCGGTATCGACGATATCGCCGTTCGCGATGACCGGAATGCTGACGGCCTCTTTGATCGCGCGGATCGCGGCCCAATCGGCGGAGCCTTTGTAGAACTGGCAGCGGGTGCGCCCGTGGATCGTGACCAGCTTGATCCCAGCATCTTCGGCCCGCTTGGCGACATCAGCGGCATTCAGGCAGTCATCGTCCCAGCCCAACCGGGTCTTGAGCGTGACCGGAATATCCACCGCATTCACCACCGCCTCGATCAGCGTCAGCGCATGGTCGGGGGTGCGCAGCAAGGCAGAGCCGGAATAGCCATTTGTGACCTTCTTGGCAGGGCAGCCCATGTTGATGTCGATGAAAGCCGCCCCATTCGCTTCGATCATGCGGGCGGCCTCTGCCATCCAATAGGCTTCGCGGCCCGCGATCTGCACGGCGGTTGCGTCTTGGTCATAGCCCAATTCGGCACGTTCGCGCACGCCGGGCTTGGCCTGCACCATTTCCTGACTGGCAACCATCTCGCTGACCACCCAGCCCGCACCGAAAGAGGCCACCAACTGCCGATAGGGCAAATCGGTGATGCCCGCCAAAGGCGCGAGCGCAACCGGTGGCGAAAGCGCCACATCGTCCAGGAGTAAGGATTCGGTTTGTGCCAAAGAAACAATCATTTGATTACAGGTTACGCTTTCGCATCGGGATAGGGGTAAATCACTGCCGTCACAACGAAACCCGCAGGAAAACATCCCACAAAAATAGCATACGCCCAAAAATTAATCAACTTGCCCACAAAACTGTCGAATTGCGTCGCGCCGGTCTGCGTCCTAAACCTGTGCCAATCAGGAACGGAGCATTGATGAAAACAGCAGCTATTATCGTTGCCGCAGGGCGCGGCACACGCGCCGGTGGTGACTTGCCCAAACAGTGGCAAATGCTCTCGGACCGGCAGGTGGCGGCCTATGCGATGGACCGCTTTGCCCGGCACCCCGCGATCGCGCGCTTGGTGCTGGTGGTGCATCCCGATGACATCGAAAACCAGCCCTGGCCGAAAGCGCCGCAAGCCCAGATCGTGACTGGCGGACAAACCCGCGCGGCCTCTGTGCGGGCGGGGCTCGAGGCTGTCGCCGGTGAGGTAGATCAGGTCCTGATCCATGATGCCGCCCGCCCGCTGGTCAGCGATGCCGTGATCGACAGAGTTCTGGCCGCATTGGCCACCCATATCGGTGCTGCCCCTGCCGTTGCGGTCACCGACACGCTCTGGCATGGCATGGACGGCGCTGTTGCGGGCGTGCAGGACCGCGCAGGGCTGTTTCGGGCACAGACACCGCAGGGGTTTCACCTTGCGCCACTGCTTGCGGCCCACGCCGCAGCCACCGGACAGGAAACCGACGATGTCGCCGTGGCCCGCGCCGCAGGGCTGGACGTGGCCATCGTGGCAGGCGATGAAGACAACATAAAAATCACCACCCCCGACGATTTTGCACGGGCGGCAAAACTGATGAGGCATCACATGGATATCCGTTGCGGCAATGGCTATGATGTACACCGTTTCGGGCCGGGCGATCACGTCTGGCTGTGCGGCGTCCAAGTCCCGCATGCGCGCAGCCTGCAAGGCCATTCCGATGCGGACGTCGGGATGCATGCGGTCACCGACGCAATCTATGGCGCACTGGGCAAAGGCGATATCGGCCAACACTTCCCGCCCTCTGATCCACAGTGGAAAGGGGCCGCGAGCCATATTTTCCTGCAACATGCCGTGGCCCTTGCGACATCCGAAGGCTTTGCCATCAGCAATGTCGATTGCACGCTGGTCTGCGAATATCCCAAGATCGGTCCGCATCAGGCAGCGATGAAGGCGGTGATGGGCTCTTATATGGGGCTGGATAGCAGCCGGATCAGCGTCAAGGCGACCACATCCGAGAAACTGGGCTTTACGGGCCGCGAAGAAGGCATTGCAGCACTCGCCACCGTCACATTGGTAAAATCATGACACATCTGATCGCGACCTTCTTTTATGTAGGCCACCTGCGCCCCGCGCCGGGCACATGGGGGTCACTGGCCGCCCTGCCCGCCGCTTGGGTGATTTATGTACTGGCAGGTCCGTGGGGGCTGATCGCAGGGATCATCCTGTCTTACGGCTTGGGCGTTTGGGCGACGGGTGTCGAGACGAAGGGCAAAGACAACCACGACCCTTCCGAGATCGTGATTGACGAGGTCTGCGGGCAGTGGATTGCGCTGCTGCCTCTCGCCTTTGGTGCTGCATCGCGGAACGTGGATATTCTGGCACTCTGGCCCGGCTGGATCACAGCATTCGCCCTGTTCCGCCTGTTCGACATCACCAAATGGGGTCCGATTGGCTGGGCTGACAGGATGCACGGGCCGACAGGCGTGATGCTGGACGATGTGATTGCAGGCATCTTTGCGGCAATCGGGGTCGCAGCGCTTGCCGCTTTGTATCACATCGTCCTGATATGAGTGCGGCCCTGCTCAAAGCCGCGCGCGCCAAGGGGCTGATGCTGGCTACGGCAGAAAGCTGCACAGGGGGTATGGTCAGCGCGGCCATCACCGATACCGCAGGCAGTTCCGCGATCTTTGACCGGGGCTTTGTGACCTATACCAATCAGGCCAAGACAGAGATGCTGGGCGTAAAGACGGCGACGCTGGACGCCCACGGCGCTGTGAGTGAAGCGGTCGCGGCGGAAATGGCTAGTGGCGCGCTGGCCCATTCGCAGGCCCAAATCGCTGTGTCGATCACCGGCATCGCTGGCCCCGGCGGGTCAGAGCACAAGCCCGAGGGGCGCGTCTGTTTCGGCATTGCCTCGCCGCGCGGGGTCACGACAGAAACTGTCGAATTCGGGGCATTGGGGCGGGCACGGGTCCGGCAAGCTGCCTGTGACCACGCGCTGGGCTTGCTTTTGGCGGCGGTGAATGCGGCCTAGCCGTACAGTTCTTTCGCGCGCCGTTCGAACGACCGTACAACGCGCTGCATCGCTTCGTTGAAGAACATACCAGCCGCCCCTTGCAGCAAGCGGCTTTTGAATTCGAAATCAACCGCAAAGGACACCTCGCAGCCGCCTTCGACCTCCTTGAAACCCCACTGGCTTTCCAGATGGCGGACAGGCCCATCAAGATATTCGGTATCAATCCGCATCTGCTTGGGCCAAAGGGTCACGCGGCTGCCGAATTTTTCACGAAAGACCTTAAAGGAAATCACCAGATCCGCGAGCATCACCGCGTGATCGCCCATATCAGTGAGACTGCGAATCCGCGCCGCTGCCGTCCATGGCAGAAACTTGGGATAATTCGCCACATCCGCCACAAGATCATACATCTGCTGGGCGGTGTAAGGCAGGAACTTGGTCTCGGCGTGGCTTGGCATTGGTGGTCTTTCGCGGGTGACTTCACCCCCCGATGTCGTAAACTACGCCAAGAAAATCAACCCAATACCTGCACCAGAGGCCCCAATGTCGCACCGCCCCTATGTTATCGACGAAATGATCAGTGCCAAAGCGATTGCCGCACGGATCGAAGGACTTGCCCGCGAGATCAGCACAGAATTTGCCGACACCGACAAACTGGTGGTCGTGGGGCTGCTGCGCGGATCATTCGTGTTCATCGCCGATCTGGTGCGCGAACTTGATCTGCCCGTCGAGGTGGATTTCCTCGAGGCCTCGTCTTATGGAAACGGTATGGAAAGCACCAGAGAAGTGCGTATTCTCAAAGACTTGCGCGGCCAGATCGAGGGGCGTGACGTGCTGGTTGTCGAAGATATCGTCGACACAGGCCATACGCTGGCCCATGTCACAAAATACCTGGCTTCACGCAAACCCGCACGCTTGAAAACGATTGCCTTGCTCGACAAACCCGCCCGCCGCGAGGTGGATTTCAAGGCCAGCTGGACCGGTTTCGAAATCCCCGACGAATTTGTCGTGGGCTATGGCATCGACTTTGCGCAACGCAACCGTAACCTGCCTTACATCGGCAAAGTGCGTTTTACCGATAGTCCAGCATGAACCCCAGATGGCTTTTGCGGGCAAAGCTCTGGGCGCGAAACCCGCCCTCGCCAGCCAAGATCAAGTTTGTGGCGGCCATCATTGTGCTCTGCATCGTGCTTTTTGCGATCGAGCGCCTTTGGGGTTGGCCGGCATGGCTGACCCCCAACGACCTGCGCCGCCCGCGCTAGTACAAGAAAACGTGATTATAGAATTGAGTGTGTTCACGTTTACGCTAGGTTAATGTTCATAACGACATCAAAGGGGGCCCAGATGCCATTCAAGAAAATAACGATCATTGCCGCAGCCAGCGCCGTTGGCATCGTAAGTACAGCTTTTGCAGCGGGGCATCTGACACCCGAACAGCAACGCGGACTGGATGCACGGCAAGCACATATGAGCCTTTATGCCTTCAACCTCGGCCCGCTTGGCGGGATGGCGCAAGAGCAAATTCCCTATGATGCCGAGGTCGCCTCTGCTGCGGCGGCAAACCTTGCCGCTTTGGCCGCAATCGACGAGTCCGCCTATTGGGTCGAAGGCACTGACACAAGTATCGAAGGCACCCGTGCGAAACCTGAAATCTGGGCGGATATGGCAGGGTTTGAGGCCGAGCAGGTGAAACTCGTTGCCGCTACTGCCACATTGGCGTCTGTCGCAGGCGATGGGCTGGACGCGATGAAAGCGGCCTTTGGACCTGTCGGCCAGTCCTGCGGATCGTGCCACGAATCCTATCGGGCGCCGCGGCAGTAACACAAAATGGCGCGTTGGCCCCTTCTTGGTGGTTTCGCCGTGGTGGTCCTGGGTGCGGGTTGGTTTTTGACCCGCCCCATGCCGCTGCCGGATGATGCACTTGCGGGGCTGACACCTGATCCACAGAACGGTGCCATCGTCTTTGCTGCAGCCGGCTGCGCCTCATGTCATACGGCCGAAGATGGCCCTGACGATCTATTGACGGGTGGCAAGCGTTTTGCATCGCCATTCGGGACATTTATCGCGCCCAATATCTCTTCTGATCCTGTGCATGGGATCGGCGGCTGGTCCGATCTGGAACTGGCCAGTGCCATCGTCACCGGCGTATCCAACGACGGCAGCCATTTGTATCCCGCCTTTCCCTATACGTCCTATACAAAGGCCAACTTGCAGGACGTGGTTGATCTGATCGCCCATATGCGCACCCTGCCCGCCTCGGATGTGCCAAGCGCGCCGCACGAGATCGGGTTTCCCTTCAACCAGCGCATCACCCTTGGTCCGTGGAAGGCGCTTTATACCTCGGACGAATGGGTGCTCGCTTCGGCTGATACACCACAGTTGGAACGGGGCCGGTATCTGACCGAAGCCTTGGGGCATTGCGCCGAATGTCACACGCCCCGCGACGCCTTGGGTGGATTGCAAAAGGATCGGTGGATGGCGGGTGCCGCGAACCCATCGGGCGAGGGCCGGATTCCCAATATCACGGCGGGTGCGCTGACCTGGTCAGAGGCCGCAATCGCAGAATACCTCAAAAGCGGGTTTACGCCGGATTTCGACAGTGCGGGCGGCGAAATGGTTGCGGTGATCAAAAACACCAGCCGGTTGACCGACGAAGACCGCGCCGCGATAGCGGCCTATCTCAAGGCCATTCCAGCCATCAGCAACCTCTAGGCCGTCCCCAATTTCGCCAACCTTGCATCGCGCAAACGGGCAAAGTGGTCGCCCGCGTGGTAGGACGAGCGGGTGAGCGGGGTTGATGACACCATCAGGAACCCTTTGCCAAAAGCCGCTTTTTCGTAGGCCGCGAATTCTTCGGGTGTTACGAACCGGTCCACCTTGTGGTGCTTTGGCGTCGGTTGCAGATATTGCCCGATGGTCAGAAAATCGATGTCGGCGGCGCGCATGTCTTCCATGACCTGCATCACCGCCTGTTTGTCCTCGCCCAAGCCGACCATGATGCCGGATTTGGTGAACATGGTGGGGTCCAGTTCCTTGACCCGTTGCAACAGGCGCAGCGAATGGAAATAGCGCGCGCCGG
>NZ_JANQTS010000062.1 GCF_030731595.1 Yoonia sp. | reverse complement strand
GAAGTGACCAAGATCGAAGATGGCGGCATCGAAGTCGACTATGAAGGTGCGAAATCCTTTATCCGTCGTTCCGATCTGTCCCGTGACCGCGCCGAACAGCGCCCAGAGCGTTTCGGCGTTGGCGACAAGGTCGACGTGCGCGTCACAGCCATCGACAGCAAGACCCGCAAGCTGGGTCTGTCAATCAAGGCACGCGAAATCGCGGAAGAGAAAGAAGCAGTCGAGCAGTTCGGTTCGTCTGATTCCGGTGCGTCCTTGGGTGATATCCTCGGTGCAGCGTTGAAGCGCGACGAATAAGTCCGGTTCCGGATTGAAAATTTGCCCCGCCGGAAGAAATTCCGGCGGGGCTTTTTTATGGGCGGGGCTTGCCGCTTTTGAACAGATGCGGTGTTCTGACCGCAGTCCCTGACCCGAGGTTTCGCCATGTCAACCACGCTTATCGTTCTGGCCCATCCAGACAAACGATCCTTTAACGGTGCCTGGGCAGATGCGACAGAACGGGCCGCCATTGCACAGGGTGACACCGTTCTTTGGTCTGATCTATACGCGATGGGCTTTCACCCTGCCGAGGCAGCGGCCCGCTATCCCGACTGGGAAGATGCAACGCAGTTTGACCCGCTCAAGGCACAAGAGGACCGCGCGCAATCAGACCGTCTGCCTTTGGATGTCGCGGGCGAGATCGCAAAAATCAGGCAGGCGGATCGCGTGGTTTTCCATTTCCCCCTGTGGTGGTTTGCGCCGCCGGCGATCCTCAAGGGCTGGTTTGACAGAGCCTTTGCGCATGGCGCATTGCATAGCGTGGAACAGCGGTTCGATACCGGTCTTTGCCGGGGCAAGACCGCGTTGTTTTGCGTCACGACAGGGTCACGGGCCGAGGAAAGTGCTTTCAACGGCAAGGAAGGCGATGTGCAGATGCTGCTTTGGCCTGCGGCCTATACATTGCGCTATCTTGGGTTCACGGTGCTTGTGCCAAGAATTGTCCACGGCGTGCATGGCTTTCACAAGGGTGCGCGGCGCCAAGAGTTGGAGACACGCTTGCAGGATGTCCTGCAGGGCCAAGCGGATCTTTTGGCGTCCTGCGATACCCGTGCTTGTTTGCCATTCAACGCGGATGACGATTTTGATGCGCAGGGCCGGTTGTTGCCTGATCGGGCAAGCCACAGTCCTTTCATCAGGCAGAGGGAGTAGTCTTGCGCGCGGGCGCTCGTGCGCCAAGGTCGCATTTCCCGCCATGACCATCACGACAGGCCCGAATCGGGATGAAAGCATCGAATCGATCTTGTGCGACTGAATCGTGCGCCAAGCGCTAATCTTCATGAATCAAACGAATTCACCTTGGTGAAGGCGGCATTTTCAGCCAGTTCCGACCATTCATAGTATTTCACCACAGCTTCAAAATGCCTATAGTCAGTTGAAAAGCAGGGACAAACTGCGCTTAGTATCAGACTGCTGGTTGGGAGGCCAAATTATGATCCGTTCCGAACTGATCCAGAAACTCGCCGATGAGAACCCCCACCTTTACCAACGTGACGTCGAAAAGATTGTGAACACGATCTTTGAGCAAATCATCGAAGCCATGTCGCGGGGTGACCGGGTAGAGTTGCGCGGATTTGGTGCATTTTCGGTCAAGAAGCGGGATCAACGGATCGGGCGAAACCCGCGCACCGGTGAATCGGTGGAAGTCGATGAAAAGCACGTACCTTTCTTTAAGACCGGCAAGCTTTTGCGGGATCGCTTGAACGGCCACTCGGCATAGCACGTCTGTCGCGTGCGAAAACCGGTTCACCGCATCGGTGAACTGCGGTAAGGTGATGGCATGAAAACGATACGCTATGCATTCTGGGCCATCGTGGGCCTTTGTCTCATCCTGATTGGCTTGGCCAACCGTGATGTTGTGACGGTTCGGGCGATGCCCGAAGCTTTGGGTGATCTGTTGGGCCTTTCGCCAGATATTACCCTGCCGCTTTTTGTGGTCATCTTTATCAGCGTCGGTGCCGGTCTGATGATCGGCTTTCTGTGGGAATGGGTCCGCGAGCATCGCATCCGTGCAGAAGGGCGCGGCAAAGCCCGCGAGGTTGAAGCCTTGCGCCGGGAAGTGGCCCAACTGCGCGGTGCAGCACCCGGCGCAAAAGACCATGATGACGTTCTGGCGCTGCTTGAAAAAACAGGCTGATGGCCGCGTATCCACGGGTGAAGATTTGCGGGCTGCGTGATGTTGCCATGATGCAGGCTGCGGTCGATGCCGGGGCGTCCTATGTCGGTCTGGTCTTTTTTCCGAAATCCCCCCGCAATGTCACAATAGCACAAGCCGCAGAGGTCGCGCGTGCCGTGCCGGCGGGCATCGCAAAAGTTGCCTTGGTCGTTGATGCCGACGATGCATTGCTTGATGCCATCACCGATGTGGTGCCGCTGGATATCTTGCAACTGCACGGGCATGAAACGCCGCAACGCGTTGCCGCGATCCGCGCCCGCTATGGTCTGCCGGTGATGAAGGCCGTGGGGGTCGCGGATGCGTCTGACCTGGCGGCGCTGGATGATTATGCCAAGGTTGCAGATCAAATTCTGGTTGATGCAAAACCCCCCAAAGACGCAACTTTGCCCGGCGGCAACGGCTTGGCCTTCGACTGGCGTTTGATTGCAGGCCGTCGCTGGCCGGTTCCGTGGATGCTGGCCGGTGGGCTGACGCCACAGAATGTGGCCGAGGCGATTGCCCTGACAGGGGCCGCGCAGGTTGATGTCTCCTCTGGTGTGGAAACTGCACCGGGCGTGAAGGATGCTGAATTGATCGCTGCGTTTTGTGCGGCGGCATTGACGCACTAACCCGCCATCACCGTCTTGCCGCAAGCGCGGATATGAAGACCGCAACCATCCCTTTGTCGCCCGATGGCCGCTTTACCATTTCCCATCTTGGCGATAAGGCTGTCAGGCGCGAAAAACAGCAGGTGTCCTATGGCCAACGATCTATTCAACAGTTTCATGACCGGTCCCGATGAAAAGGGCCGCTTTGGTCAATTCGGCGGGCGTTTCGTCTCCGAGACATTGATGCCTTTGATCTTGGAACTGGAAGAGCAATACGAGTTCGCCAAAACAGATGAAACTTTCTGGGCCGAGATGCACGATCTGTGGACCCACTATGTCGGTCGCCCCAGTCCGCTGTATCACGCCGAACGGCTGACCCAGCATTTGGGTGGTGCCAAGATTTATATGAAGCGTGATGAGCTGAACCACACCGGCGCGCATAAGATCAACAATGTGCTGGGCCAGATCATCCTTGCCCGCCGTATGGGCAAGACCCGCATCATCGCGGAAACCGGTGCGGGCCAGCATGGTGTGGCGACGGCCACGGTCTGTGCCAAGTTCGGTCTCAAATGCGTGGTTTACATGGGTGCGCATGATGTTGAACGCCAAGCACCGAACGTGTTCCGGATGAAGCTTCTGGGCGCAGAGGTTGTGCCTGTAACCTCGGGCCGCGGTACGCTCAAAGACGCGATGAACGATGCGTTGCGTGATTGGGTGACCAACGTCCGCGATACCTTCTATTGCATTGGCACGGTGGCAGGCCCGCACCCCTATCCGGCGATGGTCCGTGATTTTCAGGCCATCATTGGACAAGAAACCAAAGAGCAGATGCAGGCCGCCGAAGGCCGTTTGCCCGACACCCTGATCGCCGCCATTGGTGGCGGTTCAAATGCGATGGGTCTGTTCTATCCGTTCCTGGACGATACTTCTGTGAATATCATCGGGGTCGAGGCGGGCGGCAAAGGCGTCAACGCCAAGATGGAACATTGCGCGTCGCTGACAGGCGGCCGCCCTGGCGTGTTGCATGGAAACCGGACCTATCTGTTGCAGGATGACGTAGGTCAGATCCTTGAAGGCTTCAGCATTTCAGCTGGCCTTGATTACCCTGGCATCGGGCCGGAGCATGCCTGGCTGCATGACATCGGGCGGGCGCAATACGTAGCGATCACCGATGTGGAGGCGCTTGAAGCCTTCCAACTCTGCTGTGCTCTGGAAGGAATCATCCCTGCGTTGGAGCCCTCGCATGCGCTTGCTCATGTCATGAAGATTGCCCCTGATCTGCCGAAGGATCATCTCTTGGTCATGAATATGTGCGGACGTGGCGACAAAGACATCTTTACCGTGGCCAAGCACCTCGGTTTTGACATGAAAGCCTGATATCCGCCCTAAACTTTAGTTTAGGAGCGTTGGTCGC
>NZ_JANQTS010000061.1 GCF_030731595.1 Yoonia sp. | reverse complement strand
TCTTCGGTGCTGCTGATCACCTCCAGTTCGTCCTTCACCTGCGGAAAACTCTGCGCCAAAAACATTTGGAGCGCGGGAATGTCCATCTTGAGTTCCATATCGCCTCGCTGTGCTTTACCCTTGGACGCAAAGCAGCATGCGAGGGCAAGAATGACAATCCTAGAACGCGAAGATCGCGATTTTGTGGCGACCCTGACGATGAACGCGCCAGAGCGGTTGAATGCGCTCAGCGACGCGATGCTCTTGGCCCTGCAAACCACATTCGACGAGATCGCAGAGGATCGTTCCGTGCGTGCGGTGATCTTGCGCGGCACCGGCAAGGCGTTTTGCGCGGGCCATGACCTGAAGGAAATGCAAGCGGGACGGCAAGCGCCTGATGGCGGGGCGGCCTATTTCGCGGATCTTTTCACCCGTTGTGCCACCATGATGCAGCGTATCCAGTCCCTGCCCCAGCCCGTCATAGCCCAAGTCCACGGGATCGCCACAGCCGCCGGTTGCCAGCTTGTCGCCACCTGCGATCTGGCGATTGCGGATGACGAGACCCGCTTTGGGGTGAATGGCGTGAATATCGGCCTGTTTTGTTCCACCCCGATGGTCGCCCTGACCCGCAACATCAACCGTAAGGCCGCGTTCGAGATGCTGACAACGGGCCGTTTCATCAACGCCCGCGAAGCGCAAGAAGTGGGGCTGATCAACCGCGCGGTACATGCGGATACGCTGGAGCGCGACACGCTTGATTTGGCCCATGCGATTGCCGCCAAACTGCCCTCAGCCGTCAAGATCGGCAAACAAGCCTTCTACCAGCAAGCCCAGATGACCACCGCTGATGCCTATGTCTATACGGGCGACGTGATGGTGCAGAACATGCTCAAAGACGATACCAACGAAGGCATCACGGCCTTTTTGGAAAAGCGCAAACCTGACTGGCCGTAGTGGCCCACGGCTAGAGCCCGTAGATCTGCCCGAATTTCTCCTCGAGATAATCCAGCAGCGGCGCTTCTGACGGTTGCGCACCGATTGCATGGGTGACCGTCGCAACCGGCGTGCGTAATCCGCCAAATTGCTGCAGGTTTTCGCGCAACCAACCCGTCGCGCGTGACGTATCACCCCGCGCCAGATCATCATCCAAGCCCGGCACGGCCTGTCGCAAAGCCTCATGCAGACATCCCGCATAGACATTGCCCAGAGTATAGGTCGGGAAATAGCCAAACAGCCCTTCGGACCAATGCACATCCTGCAAGACGCCGTTGGACGGCTTATCGACGGCAAAACCGAAATCGGCGGCAAAGCGGTCGTTCCACGCGGCTTCCAGATCACCCACCGCCAGATCACCCGAGATCAATGCGCGTTCCAGATCAAAGCGCAGCAGCACATGCAGATTATATTGCACCTCGTCCGCTTCAGTACGGATAAACCCGTCGCTGACGCGGTTCACGGTCGCATAGAATGCCTCTTCATCGGCAATACCAAAGTCGCCGAACTGATCGCGCATCTGCCCGTACAGCCAGCCTGTAAAGGCGCGGCTGCGGCCCAGCTGGTTTTCATAAATCCGGCTTTGGCTTTCATGGACGCCCATGGACACTCCGGCCCCCAGCGGGGTCAGCAGGTGGGCGGCATCAATCCCTTGCTCATAAGTGGCATGGCCGACCTCGTGAATGGTCGAGTAAAAGCAGTTGAACGGATCGGTCAGGTTCGTGCGCGTCGTGATCCGCACATCAAGACCGGACCCAGAGCAAAACGGATGCACCGCCTTGTCGATCCGGCCATTGTCGAGGCTATAGCCAAAGGCCAATGCCAGTTTGCACGAAATCGCCAGTTGAGCTGCTTCATCAAAAGTACCGGACAAAGCAGCGGGCGCGGGCCGATCCAGAATGGCGGCACGCAACGCAACCAGGCGCGGGCGCAAGGCCGCGAACATGGCCCCAAGGCTGGCCCCCGTGGCCCCGGGTTCGTAGTCGTCCAGCAGCGCGTCGTAAGGATCGGTATTGCCCGCAATCGCCGCGGCTTCTTGGCGGCGCAGGTCCACGACCTTTTGCAGCATGGGCAAGAAGGAGGCCACATCTTCGTCGGCGCGGGCCTGCGCCCAGACACGGTGTGCCAAAGATGTTGTCTTGGCCAGTTCAGCCGCCAATGCGGCAGGGACCTTTGCGGTGCGCTCAAAACTGCGCCGGATATGGCGCAGGTTCGCGGCGGCGACCTCATCGGCGGCTTCCGCCTGGTCCAGCCATTCGCCCACGCGCGGATCAATCCGGCGGGCATGCAGGATATTGGCCATTGCCCCATGCTCTTCGGCGCGCTGCGGGGTCGCGGCATCGGGCATCATCGTTTCCTGATCCCAGCCCAAGCGTCCCGCGATCTGCCCCAGCGCTTCGGTTTCGCGCTGGAACTGCATCAATGCGTCATAGGCTGACATCAGGCACCTCGGATGGATTGTGGCAGTGGATATTGGGCCAGAAAGCGGCCGCGCAAGATCAATGCCCAAAGGATGACAGCGCCCAACTGATGGATGATCGCCAATTGCCAGGGCGCGGAATAAATCACTGTGACGATACCCAAGACGACTTGGAGAACCATCACCGCGATAATGGCATTAAAGGCAAACCGGGTATGGCCATTGGCGGACTTGCGGGCGCGTAACCAGACAAAAATTCCAAAGGCAAAGAGCAGATACCCGGCCATCCTGTGCATGAACTGCACAAGGCCCGCATCCTCGAAGAAATTGCGCCAGACGGGGCTAAGGCTCAGCGGCTCTGGCGGCAAGAAGCCTCCGGCCATCAGCGGCCAATCGGGAAAGGCGCGCCCTGCGTCGATGCCCGCAACCAGTGCGCCCAGAATGATCTGGAAAAAGGCAAAGCCAGCAAGCAGCGTGCCAAGCCGCGCAAGGCCCGCGTCGCCGCTGCGCCGCGCCTGCAAAAGATCGGCCTGACTGCGGCCCAATTGATAGATATACCATGCGATAAAGCCAAAGATCACAAAGGCCAGTCCAAGGTGCGTGGCAAGGCGGTAAGAGGCCACATCCAGCATCCCCTCGCGCAGGCCAGAGGATACCATCCACCAGCCGATTGCCCCTTGCAAGCCACCCAAACCCCCGATGAACAAGAGCTTCGGAGTCCATCCCGTGGGGATCTTGCGGGTGGCGAGAAAGAAAACAAAGCCTGCGGCCCAGACAAGGCCGATCACGCGGCCCAACTGCCGATGGCCCCATTCCCACCAGTAAATCACCTTGAATTCAGCCAGCGACATGCCGCGGTTCTGTAACTGGTATTCGGGGATTGCACGGTATTTGTCGAACTCTTCAGCCCATGCGGCCTCGGACATGGGGGGCATTGCACCGGTGACGGGCTTCCATTCGGTGATCGACAGGCCGCTGTCGGTCAGGCGGGTCAGGCCACCCACGACAATCATGATGACAACCAAACCGAAGAGCGCGATCAACCAGCCTCTGATCAATCCGCGCGCGCCCTGCCCGGCCTTGGCGATGCCGCCGGGTGCTGCGACTTGCTTGGGGGTGTCGCCAACCTCTTCAAAGATGCTGCGTTTCGTGGCCATCTTGGTCTCCGGTTCGTGTTGGGCGGAACCTATTCCTGGTGGGCGGCGGCTGCAAGCGGCAGGGTGCCACATGCAAGGTGGATCATGATCCCCCGAACCCGCATCTACCCGCGGTCTTTCCAGCGCACCATCTGGCGCATGATCCCGTGCAGCATCTGCACATCGGCCCGCGTCATGGGCATGCGCGACCACAGGTTGCGCAGGTTCATCTTCATATTCTCTGCCTTATGGTCGGGAAAAAAGAAACCGGCCTCTTGCAAACGCTCTTCGAAATGATCGCCCAGTTTCTCGATCTCGATCTGTTCGGCCCAGTCTCCGACGGCATCCACCCGCGACGGCGCTGCGGGCACATCGGCGCGCCGCCATTCGTATCCGGTCAGCAACACGCATTGCGCAAGGTTCAACGACGGAAAATCAGGGTTCACCGGCACCGAGATAATCGCATTCGCCCGCGCGATATCCTCGTTTTCCATGCCAGAGCGTTCCGGCCCGAAAAGGACCGCGACCTTCCCGCCCGCCGCTATCCGGTCGCGGGCGTCCTGCATGGCCGCCTCTGGTGTCAGAACGAGTTTGGTCAGACCGCGTGGCCGCGCTGTCGTGGCGTAAACATAGTCGCAATCGGCGATGGCTGCGGCGGTATCGTCAAAAATCTGCGCCTCGTCCAGCAACCGCCCCGCGCCGCTGGCCATCGCAACCGCCCTTTGGTTCGGCCAGCCATCGCGGGGCGCGATGATCCGCATCCGGTCCAGCCCGAAATTCCACATGCCGCGTGCGGCAGCGCCGATATTCTCGCCCATCTGCGGACGGATCAGAACGAATGCGGGTTGTGGCGTGGTGCTGGGCATGCTGGTTCCTCTGGTCTCGGAGCGGGTGATACGCGCGGACCTGATCTTGCGCAAGGCAGGGCCAAGATCAGGCGGGGCATGGTCAAGCCGCGCAAACCCCGCTAGAACGCGAGGCAACAGACAACACATTCGGATCGCCCTCATGTCGGACGCCCAAGACCTGCCGCAAATCTATCTGATCAGCCCTGCGGAATTTGATCTATCCACCTATCCCGCCCTGCTGGCCGCCTGTCTGGACAGCACCGATGTCGGCTGTGTCAGGCTGGCTTTGGGCACCAAGGACGAGACGCGGATCGCCAAGGCGGCCGACGCGCTGCGCGAAGTCACCCATGCCCGCGATGTGGCTTTGGTCATCGACAGCCATCTGATGATGGTCGAACGTCTGGGTCTGGATGGCGTGCATCTGACCGATGGCGCGCGGTCGGTCAAAAAGGTCCGCAAGGATCTGGGTGATGATGCGATCGTAGGCAGCTATTGCACCAATTCGCGCCATGACGGCATGACCGCTGGCGAGTTGGGGGCCGATTACGTCAGCTTTGGCCCGGTCGGCGTAACCCCTCTGGGTGACGGGCGTCAGGCGGATCTGGAATTGTTCGAATGGTGGTCCATGATGATCGAGGTGCCCGTGGTGGCCGAAGGTGCGCTGAACGCCGATCTTATCCGCGCCCTGACACCGCATACGGATTTCTTTGGCATTGGCGATGAAATCTGGGGGCAGGATGATCCGGCCAAAGCGCTTGCCGATCTATGCCGCGCCATGCAGGGCTAGCCCGCTGCGGACTGTCTTTTCCATCGCTAGGGCCAAGGCCTTGCGATCTGCGTAATCCGCGACGCGCACGGGAGGGTGGTATATGACCTCGACCCCGCCCTGCTTTGCCGCCGCCAAAGTCGACAGCAGATGCGGTGCGAAATCCATATCACCCCACCAGCCATAAAACCTTGGATCAGCGCCAAGAGGTGCGGTGTATCGCACCGTGACCGGCTGGACCTCAAGCGCGTCGCGCAAGGCGGGATCAAAGAAGGCCGCAAACAAAGCAGGTTTGAAGCCAAGCACCTGCAACCCATCGGTCGAGGTCCCTTCTGGAAAGAACAATAGCTTGTGACCAACCGAAAGCCTGTCCTTGAACACCGCAATCTGGCTGTTCACCTCACTGCGGTCGCGCTTGATGAACACAGTCCCCGTCGCCCGCGCGAGCCAGCCGATCCCGGGCCAGCCCGCGACTTCGGATTTTGACACGAAATAAATACGCTTGCGGGCATTAAGCGCAAAAATATCGAGCCATGAACTGTGATTGGCGACCACGGCCCCCGGGCCATTCATCGGGCGGCCTTGGGTCCGGTAGCGGATGCCCAGCAAGACAAAGGCGCTCCGGCAGACAAATTGGGTGATGTAAGGCGTGACCGGTCTGGCCAGTCCACACAGCGGGCGCTCGATCAGGCGGATCATCAGCAGAACCAACAAGCCACCAAAAACCAGAATGATCAGCGGCACAGCCCGCAAGACGACACGCAACCACGCCACAGGCCCTTTGACCGCGATGGCGGGTTTGTCTTCGCTGTCCCAGGTCTCAGCCACGGAGCCTGCCTTGGGCATAGATCGATTTTTGCAAGGCGTTAATCGCGTCGCTTTCCAGGATCAGGCAGATATCGACAGTATTGAAGGCATGATCGACAAAGGCCCCCTCGCCCACAGTGGCCCCCAAACGCAGGTAGGCCTTGATGAGGGCGGGCATGTCACGGATCGCGGACGGGCGATCAATCGCGTCAGGGTCACGGATATTCATCGAGATGGCCGAAGGACCAATGGCATGAACCCGCAGGCTGCGCGGCGCACGGTGGCGGTGATGCAGAAGGCTCAACTGGTCTTTGAGGCCCGCAACATCGGTTCCGTGGAACGAGGCCACACCAAACAAGATTTCGATCTGCTGTGCCGCCACAAATTCCGCGAGCGCGGCCCAAAGGTGCATCATGCCCAGCCCGCCGCGATAATCGGGATGCAGGCAGGATCGTCCCAGCTCCAGCAGCCGCTTGCCACTGGCGCGCAACAGCGACAGATCATATTCGTCTTCACAATAAAACTGACCGGCGGCGGCGGCCATTTGGGATGTCATCACACGGTAGACCCCGACGACGTTGTCGTCACGGCCACGCGCATCATCAATCAGCAACAGATGTGCGGCATGCGGGTCAAATGCGTCGCGCTCCAACCGGGCGGCATGATCCACCAAAGGCCCGTCGCCACCCAGCTCTGTCACGAAGACGTCATAGCGCAATCGTTGCGCGGCGCGCAGATCTTGTGCGGTACAAGCCAATCTGGTCCGAAACGTCGATTTCGGGCGATCTGTCATATCTGAAGGCGCATCCATGTTGGTGCATATCGTTGCAAATGAACAGTTTGGCAACGATTTCGTCGCTACTGACAAGAGAGTATTGACAAAAATTAAGGGTACTCTACCATAAGTTGCAGTTAATTGACTACAATCACGAGCATCACGCGTTTACCATCAATGACCTTTTTTCCCTCCTCCCGAAAATTGACAGTCACCTTTCCACCAATGTTGGATTGCACTTGCCCGATACCCCAATCCGGCTGGTCGGGATGGCGCACAAGCATGCCAGGTTCAAGTATCGCAGTGATATCCGTCATGTCTTTCCTCTCAGAACGGAGGCTGCACTATGCAACCTGACCTCGCAGCACTGGTTGGTTCACGTATCTGCCACGACCTTATCAGTCCAATTGGGGCGATCGGCAATGGCGTCGAGCTTTTGGCGCTCACAGATGGTGATACGGGCGCTGAAATGGAATTGATCAGCGAAAGTGTCCAGAACGCCAGTGCACGGATCAGGTATTTCCGCATCGCCTATGGGGCAGCCAGTGAAGAACAATTGGTCAGCCGCTCCGAGATCCTCTCGATCCTTTCTGCGACTGCGCGCGGGGGACGGATCAACTACATCTGGCAGGTCGATGGCGATCAATCACGGCGCATGGTGCGCTGTGCGCTGTTGATGTTGCAAGCGCTCGAGGCGGCGCTGCCAATGGGGGGCGATGTGCAAGTCTATAAGGACGCAAATGCCTGGGTGATGCGCGCCGAAGGGCCGCGACTGGCGGTCAACCAAGCCTTGTGGGACAATCTTTTGTCACCGCAGGTCGGTTTTCATCACACCGCAGCGCAAGTGCAATTTGCCTTGCTTCCCAGTGTCTTGACCGAGGCGGGACGCAGCCTGCAGTTCAAACAGGCCACCGATCATCTGCTTGTCCGCTTTTAGTCCCTTACGGTTCCGTCACCGGTCACCAGATATTTGAAACTGGTCAATTGCACCGCACCCACGGGGCCGCGGGCGTGCAACTTGCCCGTCGCGATACCGATCTCTGCACCCATCCCGAATTCGCCGCCATCGGCAAACTGGGTCGAGGCATTGTGCATCAGGATCGCGCTGTCGAGTTGCGAAAAGAAGTGCGCGGCAGCCTGATCATCGGCGGTGATGATGGCATCCGTGTGATTGGAGCCAAAGGTGCGGATGTGGTCGATTGCGGCATCCACACCGTCGACCAGTTTCGCAGCACAGATCATATCAAGGAATTCCTTGCCGAAATCATCCGGATTGGCCGGCGTGGTCCCCGCGATCTTGGCCAGATCACCCTCGGCCCGCACCTCGACCCCGGCCTTGAGCAAAGCGTCAATCAGGATTGACCCGTGTTGGGTATAGAACCGCCAGTCGATCAGCAGACACTCCATCGCGCCGCAAATGCCCGTGCGTCGTGTCTTGGCGTTCAGCACAATTTCAAGCGCCATAGCAGGATCAGCGGTGGCGCCCACATAGATGTGGCAAATACCTTCAAGATGGGCAAAAACAGGGACCCGCGCCTCGCGCTGAACCAGCCCCACAAGGCCCTTGCCGCCGCGCGGCACGATCACATCAATATGGTCGGTCGCGGTCAGCATCGCGGACACAGCAGCACGGTCCCGCGTGGGCACCAGCTGGATCGACGCCGCAGGTAGCCCGGCCTGCTTCAGCCCGGTCAGCAAACACTGGTGAATTGCGGTGGATGAATGAAAACTCTCGGACCCGCCGCGCAGGATCACCGCATTACCCGATTGCAGGCATAGCGCGCCGGCATCTGCGGTCACGTTGGGGCGGCTTTCATAGATCACACCGATAACACCCAAAGGCGTGCGGACACGGCGAATGTTCAGGCCCGAAGGCATGTCCCATTGATCCATCACCGCACCAACTGGGTCCGCTTGGGCGGCCACATTGCGCAGCCCTTCGGCCATGGCGCGGATGCGTGGCTCGTCCAGCATCAGACGGTCCATCATGGCAGGGCTAAGACCCTTCTGTTCGCCATAGACCAGATCTTCGGCATTGGCGTCCATGATCGCCATGCGGTTTTCCCAAATGGCCTCTGCCGCACCGATCAGGGCCGCATGCTTGCGCTCTGACCCGACCGTGGCCAGCACAGTGGCTGCCGCGCGCGCATCAGCGCCGATTTTCGCCATCATAGGCCCGATGGTGTCTTGATCGTTCATCGCCGTCTCCTACAGCACCATATCGTCGCGGTGTACCAATGCAGCGCGCCCCTCATAACCCAGAATGGCCACGATGTCAGCGGTGCGGCAGCCGATAATCTGGCGGGCCTCCGCGCTGGTATAGCGCACCAGCCCCTGCCCCAGTTGCACGCCCTCAGCACTGGCTATCGCCACCAGATCGCCGCGTCCGAAAGTCCCGCTGATCTGGGTGACGCCGGCGGGCAAAAGGCTTTTGCCGCGTTTGAGCGCCTCGCCTGCTCCGGCATCGACCGTCACTGTGCCGCGCGGCTTCATTGCCGAAATCCAGCGTTTGCGCGCGGCTTGCGGATCGGTTTGCGCGGCAAACCATGTGGCCGCAGCCCCGTTTTCCAACGCACCCAGCGGGTGCAATGCGGTGCCAAGGGCGATAGCCATGGCACAGCCGCCTTCGGTCGCGACTTTTGCAGCCATGATCTTGGTAATCATCCCGCCTTTGGACAGGCTCGAGGCGGCGTCGCCTGCCATCGCCTCGATCTCCGGTGTGATTTTCTCAACATAATCAAGGTGTTTTGCGTCACTCTTCAGTTTCGGATTGGCCGTATAAAGCCCGTCAACATCGGACAGGAGGATCAGTTGATCGGCACCCACGGTCACGGCGACCTGTGCGGCAAGGCGATCATTGTCGCCATATCTGATCTCATCCGTCGCGATTGTATCGTTTTCGTTAACAATAGGCGTGACACCCAACCCCAACATGGTTTCCATCGTCGCACGGCTATTGAGATAGCGGCGGCGATCCTGAGAATCCTCAAGCGTGACAAGCACTTGACCCGTTACAATCCCATGCGGCGATAGCGCCTCTTCGTAGGCGCGCGCCAGCCGGATCTGCCCCACAGCGGCGGCGGCTTGCGATTGTTCCAGCGCGAGTGAAGTCAGCGGCAAACCCAGAATACCACGCCCCAAAGCGATAGAGCCGGAGGATACGATAATCACATCCGTCCCGCGTGCCCTGATGCGGGCCACATCTGCGGCAAGTGCGGTCAGCCAGTCTTGGCGCAGCTTGCCCGTGCCGCTGTCAACCAGCAAGGCAGAGCCGATCTTGACCACAAGGCGTTTGGCATCGGTTAAGGCTGCCATGGCGCATCCTCTGCCGCCGCGTCGGTTTCGGTGCGGTGACGCAAACGGTTATCATCAATTTCGGCACGCAGCGCCCGCAGGACCTCGGGAATCCCCTCGCGCGTGACGCCGGACATCAGCATGACAGGCCCTTCGGCGACAGCGGCAATCTCGTCGCGCAGAAAGGCGCGTTCTTCTTCGTCCAGCGCGTCGATCTTGTTCAGGACCGTGATACGGGGCTTGTCGGCGAGTTCGCCGCCATAGGCCTCGAGTTCGCCAATGATTGTGGTCAGATCATCGGCCGGATCACCAGAGGTGCCGTCGATCAGGTGCAACAGGACCGCGCAGCGTTCCACGTGACCAAGGAACATATCGCCCAAACCGCGCCCTTCGCTGGCACCCGCAATCAGACCGGGGATATCGGCGACCACGAATTCCACCTCGTCGATGCCGACAACGCCAAGGTTGGGGATCAGCGTGGTAAAGGGATAGTCGGCCACTTTCGGACGGGCATTCGAGGTCGCGGCCAGAAAGGTGGACTTGCCCGCGTTCGGCATCCCCAAAAGACCCACATCGGCGATCAGTTTCAGGCGCAGCCAGATCGTGCGCTCAATCGCCTCTTGGCCGGGGTTCGCGCGACGGGGGGCCTGGTTCGTTGCGGTCTTGAAATGCAAATTGCCCCAGCCGCCATTGCCACCCTTGGCAATCACGATGCGCTGGCCGACCTCGGTCAGATCGGCGATGATTGTTTCTTCGTCCTCGTCGATAATCTCGGTTCCGACAGGCACGCGCAGGACTTTGTCCTCGCCATCCTTGCCGGTACGTTGGCTGCCCATACCATGCTGGCCGTTGCCCGCAAAAAAGTGCTGCTGATAGCGGAAATCGATCAGCGTGTTCAGGCCATCCACGGCCTCGACAATCACATCGCCGCCATTGCCGCCATCGCCGCCATCAGGTCCGCCGTATTCGATGAACTTTTCACGTCGAAACGAGATACAGCCCGCACCACCGGCGCCGGACCGGATATAGACCTTGGCAAGATCGAGAAATTTCATGTTTTCGGCTTTCTGGGCTGTTCAGTGCTGCCGATAAACTACTGTGAGGCAGTTCTCAAGCGGTCCCAACCGGAACGGTCATTTGCTGATCTTGAGCGTATAGGTCCATGTGGGAACAGTCGCGTTGCGCGAGACAGAAAACGCTTCTGCATCGCCGAGGTAATCAAAACCGCAGTTGGTCAGTACGCGGGCAGAGCCGGGATTGTCCTGAAACACCTCGGCAAAGATCCGGTCGGACTGGTGCGGGTTGGCTGCAATCAACGCGCGTACGGCTTCGGTGGCAAAGCCTGTGTTCCAGAACGCGGGTGCGATCCAATAGAAGATCTCTGATTGTTGGCGGTCCATATGGTCAAGACTGATCAGGCCAAGCGCCTCTGCATGGCCCTGGGCAGAACCGTCGATGACCCAGACATCCTCTGACCGGTCCTTCAGGGACGCGCGTTCGATCATCGCCTCGACTGTACCGGGCGGGAGCGGATGCGGCATCGCGCGGGTGCCACGTGCAACACGGTCATCGCTGGCATACATCGCAATCAGACCGGCATCAGACTTGCGGCAAGGGCGCAAGACAAAACGGTCTGCTTCAATGGTCTGCTGAACGGTGATCTCTTCATATCGCATTGCTTTCCTCCCTGAAAACAATCTGGCCTGTCGGCACCTCTACGCAAAGATGGTGGCAGAAATGTGAATAAAAAAGGGGACCGGTCTTCACCGATCCCCTCAATTACGTTACCTGAGACTTTCGGCTTATTCAGCGGCCTCCGCCACTGGGAGAACCGAAATAAAGGTACGGCCCTTGAGGCCTGTGTGGAATTTTACGTGACCGTCGACGGTCGCAAAGATTGTGTGATCCTTGCCCATACCAACGCCCATGCCCGGCCACATCTTGGTGCCGCGCTGGCGCATGATGATGTTGCCCGGAACGACGACTTCGCCGCCGAATTTTTTCACGCCAAGGCGACGACCTGCTGAGTCGCGCCCGTTACGGGATGAACCGCCTGCTTTTTTATGTGCCATTTGGTCTCTCCTTAGCCTTTTGCCAGCTCGACCGCTTGTGCGATCCAGCCTTCACGTTCGATACGGCCTTTGAACGACAGTTTCTCGTCCATAGCAGCCACGTCTGCCTCAGTCCATGCAGCAACCTGTGCAAATGTTGTTACACCTGCCTCGTGCAGCTTCTTCTCAAGGGCTGGTCCAACGCCGGACAGCTTCTTGAGGTCATCGCCAGCGGCGTCGGCCTTTGGTGCGGCTTTTGCCTTTGGGGCAGCCTTTGGCTTTTCGGCTTTTGGCGCAGAGGCGCGTGCCGCAGCAGCCGCAGCTTTCTTGGATGCCGGTGCACCCTTGCTGGTATCAACGGTTTTGATGCCTTTGCCGGAGACAGCCGCCATAACACCAGACTTGTCGGCGCCTTTTTCAAGGATGTCCGCAATGCGCACAACAGTCAGTTGCTGACGGTGGCCTTTTGTGCGCTGGCTGCCGTGCTTACGACGACGCTTGACGAAGTTGATCGTCTTTTCGCCTTTGATCTGGTCGATCACTTCAGCCTGGACGCCAGCGCCCTCGACCAAAGGTGAACCCACTGTGGAGCCGACCATGAGAATCTCGTTGAATTGGATTTTGTCGCCGGCAACAGCGGCCAGCTTTTCGACACGAAGTACGTCGCCAGAGGCCACTTTGTACTGCTTGCCGCCGGTTTTGAGAACCGCAAACATATGTTATTCCTTTGTCTTTCGCGTCGCTGAGGCCCCGGAATGCTCCGGCGTTTGGTACCTGTGGACTGCGCGCCCTTGGGCGTGTTTTCGCATAAACCCCTACAAGTCCCTTGCAGAGATGGCGGCTTATCTGACCAATGCCCTTGTAAGTCAACCCAAAAGAAGGTGAAAAACCCATGCGTTTGCCATTGATCACACTCGTCCTTGTCGCAGCTTGCAGCAACGATCCCAACCATACGGGCAATCCGCTCGGCTTGCCCATGTCCGGGGCCAGCAGCGTCTTTGGCTCTGCAGCCTATACCAAGCGGCGCGGAGAGGTGGAAGTCATCGTGAAATCCAATTTCGACGCGATCAGAACCGACATTCGCGCCGGTGGCGGACCGGTCCTGACCAAAGCGATGGATGCCGCGGGCATCCCCGAGCGCGACCGCCCGACCCGCATCATCCAGTTGCAATCAGATTCCGCACTTTACAACAGCACTCCGGGCGCTTTGGTGACCGCGCTTATGGTTTACGGCGGCTAGAACCCGACCAGCAAGGAATCGCGTTTGGCGACCATGTCCCAAAAGGCTTTGGACTTGGAAATGCCGTCGGCGAGATCTGTCGGGATGCCACGCGCAATCATCCGGTCATAGAGTGTTTGCGGATAGCCCGGCGTGACCGAAGGCACGCTGACCATCGGGTTGATATCCACCGCAATGGCGGCCGCCTCTGGCGGGCAGCCGCGGGTTGGGTCACCGCTGACCGGACGCCCGTCTGCAGTCAGCCGTGTTACGGCAGCAAAATAGATCGTGCATTCAGAGAACAGCAATTCAGCCTGTCGTGGATCATCCGCCGGCAAGTCGGGCTGCGGCGGGATCGGTGCGGTCTGCGCGCAGGCGGCAAGCAGAGCAAGCGCAAATATGGCGGGTTTCATCGAAGCCACTGGGTATTTCCTCGTCATCTAAAACTGCACCCCCGGGCGCGAGAATGACACCAAGATGTCAAGAAGGCAAAGGTCTTGGATCAGGATACTAGAGCTCTTGCGTTGTCATGAACCGCGACGCAGCCAACCCGAGAGCGCGGGAGATGTCGTCAAACATCCCGTTGAACGACAGGAAAAGCGCACTGGTCAGGTCCTGCCCTGCCTCTGTCTGGGAGAATGCGATATAAGCATCAAGATCAGCATCCGGCAAAGGCTGATAGGCCATCAAAAGGAAGGAATAGACCCACTCTGTCGTGTCACGCCGGATATCGGGTTCCTGTGCCCAGACATCCTGCAAGGCGGTCTCTGCCGTCATGCCAGCCGGCATCACGCCGCCGTCGATCAGGCCAAGATAAAAGGCATAGCTGGAATTCATGGACCCGACGACATTGGCCTCGATCAGATCGTTGGCGGTCACAAATTCCTGCACAAGCTGGTAGCGCGGGGTATCATCCATCATGGCGATTGCCGCGTTTTCCTTGCTGGCTTCTTCGACGGCCTCATCCAGCATGGCGCGGCGCGCGCTCACTTCAAGATCGATGATTGTTGTACCGGTTTCGGATGTGAAGAAATCGATCATCGCATCGATGTCATCCCCTTCCAAAGCTTCACCAAAGGCGCCACGCACCTCTTCCAGCATCATCTGCGGATCATAGATTGCCGAAACAGCAAGGTCCCATTGGGCAGAGCCACCCCCCGGCAGCATGTCCGTCGCCAAGGTCTGGCCATAAGCCAGCCCCTCCTCGCGCATGATCTGGATCATTTCGGGCATACCGAGCGCTTCGAACAAAGTATCGACCTTCGCAGCATCGGCATCTTGTGCCGCAAGTGGCGATGTCGCCAATGTCAGGGCAAGGGCAAACGGGGCGGCAAGACGGAGCATGGCTCATCCTTTCTCGATCACAGTTGAAAAGGTTGTAAGCACGCCGACTGCGGTTTCCAAGACCATGCACGCAATTGTCAGCACGGTGCGGATTGCCTCTTGCAGACCGGCGCACAGGGCAGTACGACGCGCCCACCCCCCGCGGAGAGGTGCCGGAGTGGTCGAACGGGGCGGTCTCGAAAACCGTTGTGGGTGCAAGCCCACCCAGGGTTCGAATCCCTGTCTCTCCGCCAATATACCTCAATGGCATCTGTGCGTTGTGTTTCGACTGTATCAGCTACTTCCAATTGGCTTTACAAGATGTGGCACACAATGAGGTGCTTTTTGCATTTGCTGCTGATCGGGGATGGTTGTTTCGATGAGCTACCCCGATTTGCCAAAGAGCTTGTTCATCCACCCACTTGATTTATTTGCCTTTAGCGTCGTTGCAATTTGGTTTTTTGTTTCCTGTTCAACGCGCAACGGCTTGAGAAGGGTCACATGTATAAAATCGCGCTCTAGGTCATACCTCGGATATCTATCCAGTTTATCAGCGAACCTCTGTAGAAAATCTTCATCCAAGGGTGTTGTTGAATACTTCGTGTGGAGAGGCTCGAACCCAACCAGATTGAAATAGTTGAAGTAGTCCGCGATCGAGAGCTGATTAACCCAAGAAGACCCATATAACGTCACTTGTCGATAGGATGGTTCGGCAGAATTGTCTTGCATCCAAGTATCTCCAACCGGACTTTTCTTGAGATGTTTCCGATAGAATTCATCAATGACCTCGTCTGAAAACAAAAGATGTGGCCATGGAAAGAAAATTTCACGATAGCGATGCGATGCTTTGGGGCCGCGATAGAGATTTGCGCTAAGAAGAAGATGCCCGCCTGGCTTTAGTACCTCGAAGGCCCGCTCCAGCATCCTATAGGGATGGCGGACGTGTTCCCAAACAGAATTTGAATAGATGATATCAAAACTTCCCAAATCTAGCGGGTTGTCGTCAGTCAGATCGGTTTGGATCAATGAAACGCCATCTTGGTGCTCATCCCAATTTGGATATTTGGAGACATCCACACCGACAACTTCGCACCCAAAATGGCTATTGAGTGCACGGCAAACTTCCCCGCGTCCACATCCAATTTCAAGAACACGCTTTTTCGAAACGGACATGCGGCGGTCAATGTTGATTGCACGTTTGTTCGCTCTTTCAATGAGAGTAGCTTTATCGTATTTGGGCGGTTCAGCGACCAGAGGTTTGGTCTTGTACTCTTCGTTGAGCTCTAGAAAAAGATTGATATCGTAACGCATCCACTGATTCCTCCGGTAGTCTCTATTCGGACTTTGCATTCAAATCTGGCACGGCATAGTTCTTGATTTGCAACTCTTTAGGTTGGCTTTTCTTTATAGCTAATATCTAGGTTTGTGGCTGCGGTTGCACAAATGGAACGCCAAGTCCTGCTGTCCTTTACAAAGTCTTGCCCCGCTTGCTGCACTCTTCCGATCAGACTTCTGTCAGCAATCAGAAGCGCCAGTTGTTCCTCCAAATGGTCTGCATCACCCGCGCGGAACACCATCCCGGTTATGCCGCTTTCGACCATATCACTCAAGGCGGCGACATCAGACACTACGACTGCCTTTGCTTTTGCCATCGCTTCGAGCGGCTTGATTGGTGAAACCATGTGTGCGACCTCATACGGTCGCCTCGGAATTGGTGCTATGTCGATAAGGGAGTAGTAACGTTCCACCTCGGAGAAAGGCACACGGCCAGGCATGATGAGGCGTTCAAAAATTCCAGCATCTTTGAAGATTTTCCTGATCTCATCGGTGATTGGTGTCCCCTCAACCTTATTAGGCTTCTCTTGACCTACCAATAGCAGCCTGAAGTCCACACCTCTTTTTGCAAGCCCAACGCAGGCCTGCGCCAAATCCTGCAATCCTTCATATTCGAGTATTGAGCCAATGTAGCCAATGACTGGGCATTCCTTGGGCAAGTTGAGTTTATCAGCAAGGTCTCTATCGGCAGGAAGTGATCGGACAAATTCTTCTGCGACGCCATTCGGCATCAGGCTAATCTTTTCTTTATTGACGCCCCGCTTTACGAGATCGTCACGCATCTGGCTTGTCAATGTAAAGACTTGATCAGCAGACCTTGCGATAAACGCTTCAAGTTGTTGGCTCACAGCAAATTCGATTGTACTTGAAAAATCAGGGTCTCTCGCGAGACGCGAGATTTCCCAGAAACCACGTACTTCGTAAGTAAATGGAAGCCCTAAACGCGACGAGGCGATGAGTGCAGGTAAGGCATTAATGTGATTTGACGCCGCAATGACGTTTCCAGGCTCCAACTCTCTAATCTTGTCGGTCAAGACATCCGCAGCATGCAGAACGTACTCCAAAAAGGATAACCCACGTTGATAAGGTTTCTTTAGCCGATGATAAATGACATTATTGTAGGTCTCCACATCAG
>NZ_JANQTS010000060.1 GCF_030731595.1 Yoonia sp. | reverse complement strand
CCTCAACAGGCTTGGCAAAGATATCTAGTGCGTTTCCAGCCAAGGGTGAATCAAGAAACGCCGCCCCGCCGTGACCGTCGATCACCATTTGCAGCGCGCCATGCAACAGTAGCCCGCACGTTAGTCCTGACGCTAGTGTATGTGAAGAATGGTGGAGCCTAGGGGAGTCGAACCCCTGACCTCTTGCATGCCATGCAAGCGCTCTCCCAACTGAGCTAAGGCCCCATCCGACAGCGATCTGCTGTGCTGCGCTGTCTATGCAGCGATCCGGGCGAGATCAAGTCCAAATCGCGCCCGGGAAGACTGTTTTAGTCGTCGTCGTTTGTTGCGACGTCTGCGAGGTCGTCGAGTGACACTGTGTCATCATCGTCGTCATCTTCGAGAATATCATCGCCCAGATCGACATCATCATCGTCGTCGTCATCGAGCACCAGATCGTCGTCGTCTTCGACCTCTTTCATCTTGGCGGTCTGCGCGTCTTCAGCGTCCGCAACCATCGTACGGGTCTTGGATGTGTCGATCGTCACAACATTGCCCGTGTAGGGGCTGATGATTGGCGTGGCATTCAGGTCGTAAAAGCGTTTGCCGGTTTCGGGGCAAAGGCGCTTTGTGCCCCACTCTTCCTTAGGCATAGGCTATCCCTTCAAAAACTTAGGTCTTCCCTTGCGGGTGATCGGTGCCAACTGCCATAAGCAGAGGGGCGTGTCAAAGCCTTTGGCACACTTGATTGCGAGTAGGATGATATGGGCCGTCATACGCTGCAAGGCAACCCCCCGATTGACGTCACTTTGCGCCATTCCGCCCGCGCAAAGCGGCTCTCGCTGCGCGTCTCGCGGCTGGATGGGCGGGTGACACTGACCCTACCCAAACGTGCGGCAGAACGCGAAGGGATCGCCTTCTTGCGGTCGAAAGAACACTGGCTGCGCAGTCATTTGCGTGACTTGCGTCCTGTCCAGCCGGTAGCGGCAGGCCAGACAGTCCTGTTTCAGGGTGTACCGGTCGAGATTGTCGCTGCTGAGGTCAAGGCTGCCCAGATCGGACAAGGCTTTATCCGTGTCCGCGCGGTCCAGCCCGTGGGCCCGCAGATCAAGGCGCTTTTTCGTCATCAGGCGCGGGACGCACTTGCGCTGGCTTCGGACAGATATGCGGCGCAACTGGGCCGTTCCTACAGCCGTCTGACGATTCGCGACACCAGATCGCGGTGGGGGTCCTGTTCGGCCCAAGGGGCGTTGATGTATTCTTGGCGGTTGATCATGGCACCGCCTGCTGTGTTGGACTACGTGGCAGCGCATGAGGTTGCGCATCTTGTAGAGATGAATCATCAACCCGAGTTCTGGTCGGTGGTGGCGCGGTTGTGCCCCGACTATCAGAAAAAACGGCAGTGGCTCCGAGATCATGGGGATCTGCTACATCGAATACGGTTCGACGATTGACGAAAGACCGCGATGTGATCACAACCAAGGCATGTTGATCCAGCCACGCCCGCAAGACAGTAAAACAGCCGCGCACGAGCGCGTCTACCGTGCCCTGCGCACACAGATCATGCATGGCGAGATCCCACCCGGAGAGGCTCTGACACTGCGCGGCATTGGGAAATCGCATGATGTCTCTATGACACCTGCGCGCGAAGCAGTCCGTCGGCTTGTGGCAGAGGGGGCTTTGTTCCTGTCGTCGTCAGGTCGGGTGTCAACGCCTGCGCTTTCAGATGACCGGATCGAGGAACTTGCAACCTTGCGCGCTTTGCTCGAGCCGGAATTAGCCTCACGTGCCTTGCCGCGTGCGCATTTTGCGCTCATTGATCGTCTTGATGTGATCAATCAAGGGGTCAGTCAGGCGATCACACACCATGATGCCACGGCCTATATTCGACTGAACCTCGAATTTCACCGGACCTTGTACTTGCGCGCGCAGGCGCCCGCCATGTTGGCGATGGCTGAAACGGTCTGGTTGCAGCTGGGGCCGACGATGCGCGCCCTTTACGGACGGCTGAACCGGACAGAGCCGCCATATCACCACAAGCTCATCCTTGCAGCGCTCAAGGCTGGCGATGAACCCGGTTTGCGATTGGCCGTGCGTGCCGATGCGACACAAGGGTTGCGACTGTTGAAAGGCTAGGCAGGCGGAAAAGCGTCGAGGTCCGCAAGTGCGAGGTTCATGACCCGCCGAAAATCCTCGCCCGGCATACCGATGCCATGGGCAAGCTCTGACAAAAACTCATGCTCAGATGGCAAAAGACGGCCACTGGACAGTGCAACATAAAAGGCACCACGCATCATGACGTCTTTTTCAGAATCGCGCAGGCCTCTGCCAAAATCGATGTAGTCCTGTTTGGTGAGGTTCATATCGATGTGATCGGTGATCCGAATGACTTCTGCTGCTTCGACATTGCGCCGGGTCAGCCTGCGCGCGGCCCTGCTGATCAGGGCGATCTCATTTGCCGCGACCATCCCGTCACATTTGCCCACGTAGCACATTGCGGTCAGGATGCGTTGCGATGCTTTCTTGCGCATGGGTGCACGTGGATTGAGACCCAAAATTGATCTGAGGCGCCGGATAATGACAACAAGCAATCCGAGAACCAATACGACCCAGATTCCATAGTTCTTGACGTTGCGTTCGAAATCGTTGCGCGCGGTCGATGGCAGATTTGGATCAACAAGATTGAGCGATTGCGCCGTTTCCATTTGTTCCTTGGTAAACGGACGGTCCAAACTCAGCTGGCATCCGTCGCTTGAGAGCGCATAGCCGGTAATGTCGCTGAACAACGGCAATCCCAGAATGCGGACCGTGCTTGTCACATGGCAAAGTGACATCACCTCTCCCGAAGCGCCGGGGATTTGGGTTTCCGCTACGGGCTCGAGTTCTGTGAATGTGCCTGTACTCGGGATGAATGCCTGGGCAGCATTCCCAAGAAGCAGGCTCAGCAAAAGGGTGATCATAAACCGCTTCATCGGGAATCTCTGATAATTCAACTCAATACTGCGCTAACAGAACGGAAGAATGTGGCGTGTATATGTTCGTTTCGGTGCGAGGATAGGGTATTTCAGCGTAATTATGGAAACAAAGTATCATTTATTGATTGAATGTTGACCAAAACGTCTCTGCGTCAGGCCGCGAGCGACTTTCAGCAACGATCCGCAACCTAAAGCTTAGTGGTCGGAGCGACGCAATGCCGCTCCTTTCAGGTCAAGCATGGATCGCCCCGTCTCCACAAGCAAGTGCGGCTTCGCGCACTGCTTCGGAATAGGTGGGGTGCGCGTGGCAGGTGCGTGCGATATCTTCGGCTGCTGCTCCGAACTCCATTGCAACGCAAATTTCGTGAATCAGATCGCCCGCCATCGGGCCGATGATATGCGCCCCGAGAATGCGGTCGGTCGTGGCATCGACAAGGAGTTTCACGAAACCCTCGCCCGCGAAATTGGCCTTTGCGCGTGCGTTGCCCATGAAAGGGAACTTCCCGACTTTATAGGCACGGCCTTGTTTTTTCAGTGATTCTTCGGTCTCGCCGACGTTGGACACTTCGGGGTGGGTATAGATCACACCGGGGATGATGCCGTAGTTCACATGCGGCTTCTGGCCCGCGATGACCTCGGCCACGGCCATGCCTTCGTCTTCGGCTTTATGGGCCAGCATTGGCCCTTCGATCGTATCGCCGATGGCGTAGATTCCGGGGATATTGGTGCCGTAGCTGCCGTTCGTTTTGATCTGCCCGCGCTCGGATATCTCGATGCCCAGTGTATCAAGGCCAAGGCCCTTGGTGAAAGGTTTGCGCCCTGTGGCGACCAGAACGGTGTCGGCTGTAACCTCGTGTGCGCTGTCGTCTTTGCGCAGTTTGTAGCTGACCGTGGCCTTGCCGTTCTTGACGGAAACGCCTTGTACAGCCGCTCCTAGCGTGAACTTAAGCCCTTGCTTTGTCAGCATCTTCTGGAACTGTCGCGCGATTTCTGCGTCCATTCCGGGGGTGATCGCGTCAAGGTATTCGATCACTTCGACTTCAGCTCCAAGCCGCGCATAGACCGAACCCAGCTCCAACCCGATGACGCCTGCGCCGATGACAGCGAGTTTCTTGGGGATCTTGCCCAATTCCAGCGCGCCGGTGGAGGTGACAACCGTCTTTTCGTCGACCTCGACACCCGGCAGGGTCGATGCCTCTGAGCCCGATGCAATGACGATGTGCTTGGCTTCGTGGACGTCGTCACCGACCTTGACCTTGCCCGCTGCGGGGATGCTGGCCCAGCCTTT
>NZ_JANQTS010000059.1 GCF_030731595.1 Yoonia sp. | reverse complement strand
GGGTCGAATACTCCTATGGCGCGGACCTGAAATATGCCGAGGATGACGCCGAAAAGGCGCTTTTCGCGGCCCTTGATGCTGCGGATGCAAAGATCGCACCGGCGATGAAATCAGAGGATTTCAGCACCGCAATGACCGCTATGGCGGCACTTCGCGGGCCGATTGATGCATTTTTCACCGCTGTGCAGGTCAACGACGAACGGCAGGTTGTGCGCCGCAACCGGCTTAACCTGTTGTCGCGTATCAGAAAAATATGCCTCGGCGTCGCTGACCTGACCAAGATCGAAGGCTAGGCCAAAACCTGTAAACTTTTGTGTACATATCAACAGAATCTCTTCTATGCTGCACTTGAACAATAGATCGGTGCCGCAGTGCAGCAACAGACCACAATCAGTCCGCTGACCCTTGTCACGCCGACCGCTGCCATGTCGGCGGCGGTGCATGGTGGGCGTGCGAAGTGTCTGCAACGGCTGATCCGTCTGGATATGCCTGTTCCCGTCACCGTGGCGCTGTCATTCGACGCAGTCCATCAGGCCGCCTTGGGCAACCTGCCGGATATGGACACGCTGCTGGCGCCCTTCGGTCCGGCCCCGCTCTTGTCGGTCCGCCCCTCAAGCCAGGACCCTGATTGGGGCGGCCCCGGTGCGATCCTGAATGTCGGGATGAATGACGCGCGCCTTGCCGAACTGACCCAGCGCATTGGTGCGGAACCCGCGACCAAGCTTTATCTGCGCTTTGTGCAATCCTATGCGATCCATGTGGCGCGGCTTGATCCCGATGAATTCTATCTGCCTGATGTGGCCGATGCCGCCAGCCTCAAGGTCATGCTGGATACGTTCGAGTTTGAAACCGACACACCCTTTCCGCAGGACCCTGCGGTGCAACTGGCCGAAGTGCTGCGGTCGATGGCGCGCGCATGGGACGGCACCACCGCCCGTCTGCTGCGGCAGGCCAAAGGCGCGCCTGCGGATGCGGGTCTTGGGCTCGTCGTGCAAGCGATGGCTTTGGGTGCGGGGCAGGGCGAATGTGGCCAAGGTGTCATGCAGTTCGTTGAGCCGGTGTCAGGTAACCCCAAGATCATTGGCCGCTACGTCAGTTCAGGCCAGATGCAGGGGCGCGATGTGGCCCCCGATACTGAAGGCGCAATCTATCTGACCCGCGATCCACGCGGTCCCTCGCTTGAGGATTTGTGCCCCGATCAATACGCGCAACTGGTGTCTTACGGCGATCTGTGTCGCAGGCGCCTGCGCGAAGAGATGGAAGTGAAATTCACGCTCCAAGACGGTGTCTTGCAGATACTCGACGCCGTGCGCGTAAAGCGGTCTTCGCGGGCAAGCGTCAAGATTGCCGTGGCCTTGGCCGAGGACGGGATCATTCCGCGCGAAGAGGCGGTGATGCGGGTCAAACCCGCCGCCCTGTCCGAATTGCTGCACCGTCAGGTTGATCCTACGGCAAATCGCGATTTTATCGTGGGAGGAATCGCGGCAAGCCCCGGGGCGGCATCCGGCCGGATCGTGCTGACGGCGCAAGAGGCGCAGGCGAGTGCTGCGCGCGGAGAACCCTGTATTCTGGTCCGCCGCGAGACGACCCCCGAGGATATTCGCGGCATGCATGCGGCCCAAGCTGTGCTGACGATGCGCGGCGGTGTGACAAGCCATGCCGCCGTGATTGGCCGTGGTCTGGGCCTGCCATGTGTGGTGGGTGCATCCGATCTGTCGATCGACCGCAAGAATGGCCAGATTGTTGCCCCCGATGGCCGCCACTTCAAGGCGGGCGAGGTGATCACGGTGGATGGCACCACCGGTCAGGTGCTGGCAGGTGAACCCCCGATGCTGGAAGCGGCCCTTGATGGGGCGTTCCAGACCTTGCTGGAATGGGCCGACGAATTCCGCGACATCGGCGTGCGTGCCAATGCCGACACGCCCGCCGACGCGCAGACCGCCCGCAATTTCGCCGCCGAAGGCATCGGGCTTTGCCGCACCGAACATATGTTCTTCGAAGGCGACCGCTTGGGCGTCATGCGCGAGATGATCTTTGCCGAAGACAGCGACGACAGGCGCGCGGTTCTGGACCGTTTGCTGCCCATGCAGCGCGCCGATTTTCAGGCCCTGTTCGAGATCATGGAAGGCAAGACCGTCTGTGTCCGCCTGTTTGACCCACCGTTGCACGAATTCCTGCCCTCTGACAAAGCGGGTCTGCGCGATCTGGCCGAACAAGTGGCGCTGCCCTTGCCCGAAGTGACCGAACGCGTCGAGGCTCTGGCCGAATATAACCCGATGCTGGGTATGCGCGGTGTGCGTCTGGGAATCGCGATCCCCGAGATTTACGACATGCAGGCCCGCGCCATTTTCGAGGCGATGGTGGCCGTCGGCAAGAAGGGGACATCGATCTCGGTCGAGATCATGATCCCGCTTGTCAGTGCGATGCGCGAAGTCGAACTCATGAAGTCCCGCATTGCGGCTGTGGCCAATGCAGTGCGTGCGGAAAAGAAAGCGCAGTTCGAATATCGGCTTGGCGTCATGGTCGAAACGCCCCGCGCGGCATTGCGCGCGCAGGATATCGCAGAACATGCCTCGTTTCTGTCATTCGGAACCAATGACCTGACACAGATGACCTACGGTCTGTCGCGCGATGATGCGGGCCGGTTTATGTCGGCCTACGTACAACAGGGCGTCTATGCCGAAGATCCGTTTCATACGCTCGATATCGAAGGCGTGGGCGAGTTGATCGCGCTGGGCGCGCAACGGGGCCGCAAAGGGCGGCCTGATGTTGTCCTTTCCATTTGCGGCGAACATGGCGGAAGCCGCACGGCTATTGCGTTTTGCCGCGAACAGGGTTTCGACTATGTGTCCTGTTCCCCATTCCGTGTTCCGGTTGCGCGACTCACCGCCGCTCAACTTGCGTTGACAGGCAAACTGTCGCTCTAGTGCAACACGATATATTGTGGCTTTTGGGTCGCAATGCGCTGCATATTGAGAAATAGTGGCGTGTTTTGGCAGCGGTGTGTTGCCGCTTTGGCAACAGTCCCGACTGAGGGGTGGACGTTTTGGTCACTTTCCCCTAATCACTCTCGCGCCAGCGCGGGGCTACGCCGCGTCATTCCTGGGTGGGAAACGATGAATGTTTTTAGAGCGAGTTTCGCCGCAGTTTTTGCGGCCATAATCAGTTTTTCGGCAAGCTCTGCGACTGCCGACGACATGATGGCAAGCCGATTGGGTGCCATTCTCGGACAAGAGCGTCAGGCGCTTTCGGTTGTGCCTGATAGTCGGTTGAACCAACTGACCAGCCTGCCGCCTGCCAGCGAACGCGGTGTGGCAACACAAAGCGGTGTGATCTACGACCGCGAATTCCTTGCATCCCAGCCAGCGGTTGATGGCGATCAAGAGTGGGAATGCTTTGCCGAAGCGCTCTATTTCGAAGCGCGTGGCGAAACAGTCCGCGGCATGTTCGCCGTTGGAGAAGTGATCATGAACCGCGTTGACAGCAACGCCTACCCTGACACGCTTTGCGGCGTGATCAATCAGGGCACAGGTCGGAAATATGCCTGCCAGTTCACGTATACCTGCGATGGTCGTGCCGAGGTGATCGGCGAGCCGCGCTCTTGGGAGCGTGTCGGAAAGGTTGCTCATATCCTCATGGAAGGCGCGCCCCGTGCCTTGACCGGTGGTGCAACGCATTATCACACGAAAGCAGTGAGCCCGTCTTGGGCGCAGCGCTATCCGCGTACGGCCGCCATTGGCTCGCACTATTTCTATCGCCAAACGGTCCGTACCGCGTCCAACTAAGGTCGCATGACGCCTTTTGGGCGTCGTGGCGGGCGCTTGCTGTGCGTGCCCGCCGCCTGTATCCCAGCGGGGTGAAGACCTTTCTGACGGACCGCGATAGATGACCGAAGACATCCGCCTTGCCTTTGCCCACCCCAGCGAGCGGGCAGAGGCCAGCAGCCAGACCCCCTACGATCGCATCTCGTTGCGCGACTATATCGTCGAAGTTGAAATTGGTGCCTTCCAGCAGGAACGCGGCACGCTGCAACGGGTGCGATTCAATGTTGTCGTTGAAGTGCTGCCGTTGACGGGCCCGATTGACGACGATGTGGATCGCATCCTCTCCTACGATAAGGTTACCGAGGCTATCGGAGTGGAATTGCACGCCGAGCGGATCAACTTGTTGGAAACGCTGGCTGCGCGCGTGGCCGAACGTATCTTGCTAGAGCCGCAAGCCGAGCGGGTTTTTGTGCGGATCGAGAAACTGGACCGTGGCCCCTTTGCTTTGGGGGTCGAAATTGTGCGCGCCCGCGACGGGCTTGATCTGGCAGGTCAGGACCATGTCGAAGCGCCCCATCCGCGCGTTGTCTATCTGTCGAATGGGGCCATCGAAGCCCCCCATCTGACCGGTTGGATCGATCAGCTTGCGGCAATGGATGCGCCTTTGATCATTTGTGTCGGCGCTTCCGACATGCCGGCAGTGCAGGCCGACAACGCCCTCGCGCAACGCCGCATAGATCTTTTGGCGATCGAGCAAAACGGCTGGCGTCTGGCGGCCAAAGACCGGCGCTGCATGGTCGTGGGGACCCGCACCGAACTGGACTGGGCCATGAAGAATGACCAGATCTGCGTCTGGGCTCCCTCCAAGATCGTGTTGGATGCGGTTGATGGACCCTCTGCCAGCCCCCGCGATGCGGTCAGTCTTGTCGCATGGTTTGCAGAAGATATCAGCGCAATGGAGCTTCTCGTCGTCGGCGCCCCTGAACCGGTCACGCCTATCCCTGTCCGCGCCTTATCTGTGGATGTGGTCAACCTGTCATGACCGCATACTTCCGTCCCATCGCACGTTTTGGCGAGGTGCCGACCGCGGAAAGCCTGCCACTTGCTGGCGGGCTGTGCTGGTTTGACACGGTTGCTGTCCACACGCGGGGTGGCGGCGTTCAGTCCATCCCGGCAAGTGAGTTGCCGTCTGACGTCCACGATGCTTTGGTGCGTCCCCGTCCATCTGTCGCCGGATTGGACATGACAGCCCCGCGCATCATGGGAATATTGAACGTGACACCTGACAGTTTCTCGGACGGTGGCCTGTTCAATGCGCCCGATGCGGCGCTGCGCCGTGCCTTGGCGATGCAGCAGGAGGGGGCTGTGATCCTCGATATCGGTGGCGAAAGCACGCGGCCGGGGGCGGCCGAGGTTCAGATCGCTGAAGAGATCGAACGGACAGCACCAGTGATTGCAGCAATTCGCGCCCAAAGTGCGGTGCCGATTTCTATTGATACGCGCAAAGCCGCGGTTGCGTCGGCTGCTTTGCAGGCAGGTGCTTCACTCGTGAACGATGTGGCCGCAATGACCTTTGATCCCGACTTGGCGGCTGTGACGGCAAAGGCTGGCGTGCCGGTCTGCCTGATGCATGCCAAGGGCAACCCCGAGACCATGCAGAACGATCCGACGTATGACGACGTCTTGCTGGATGTCTATGATTTTCTGGCTGAACGGATAGAGGCTGCTGTCGCCGCAGGCATCCCCCGCGACCAGATCATCGTGGATCCGGGCATCGGGTTCGGAAAGACGCTCGAACACAATCTTGTCTTGTTGCGCGGCATCGCGCTGTTCCACGCCTTGGGCTGTCCGGTGCTGTTGGGGGCCTCGCGCAAACGGTTTATCGGGACGATCGGCGGTGGCAAGACAGCCGCAGACCGCGTCAGCGGATCTGTGGCGGTTGCGCTTTTCGCTGCACGACGGGGCGTGCAAATCCTGCGGGTTCACGATATCTTTGCCACGAAACAGGCGTTAGACTTGGAATGGGCAATCGGCGGGGCGGCAATGACATGACACGCAAACTCTTTGGCACCGACGGGGTGCGCGGCAAGGCCAATACCTATCCGATGACCGCCGATATGGCGCTCAAGATCGGGGCTGCTGCGGGGCGGTATTTCCGCAACGATGGCTCGAACGGGCATCGGGTGGTGATCGGTAAGGATACGCGGTTGTCGGGCTATATGTTCGAGAACGCGCTGACCGCAGGGCTGACCAGCACAGGCATGAATGTCCTGCTTTTGGGGCCTGTGCCCACACCTGCTGTCGGGTTATTGACCACCTCGATGCGGGCTGATGTGGGCATCATGATTTCGGCAAGCCACAACCCGCACCATGACAACGGGATCAAATTCTTCGGGCCGGACGGCTTTAAATTGTCCGACGAGGCCGAAGCGGAGATCGAGACACTGATCGCCGGGGAAATCGAACCTGCGAAGGCCAACAACATCGGGCGTGCCAAACGGATCGACGATGGCCGTTTCCGGTATGCCGAGCGGGTCAAATCAACCTTTCCGGCGGGGATGCGGCTGGACGGTCTGAAGGTCGTGATCGATTGTGCGAACGGGGCTGCCTATAAGGTCGCGCCAGAGGTGCTTTGGGAATTGGGGGCGACAGTCATTCCTGTTGGCGTCAGCCCTGATGGCTATAACATCAACGAAGGCTGCGGTTCGACCAATACCGCCGCTGCGGCGGCGGCTATCCTGCGTGAAGGAGCGCATGTTGGGATTTGTCTGGATGGCGATGCTGACCGCGTCATGATTCTTGATGAGAATGGTCAGGTCGCGGATGGCGATCAGTTGATGGCTCTGATGGCAGGGCGTTGGGCCGATCAGGACCGGCTGAACGGCGGAACTCTGGTGGCGACTGTCATGTCGAACCTCGGACTGGAGCGCTATCTGGACAGACGCGGCCTGCATCTGGAACGGACCGCCGTTGGCGACCGCTATGTGGTCGAGGCGATGCGCGCACATGGCTGGAACCTTGGCGGTGAACAGTCCGGCCATATCGTGATGACCGATTATGCGACAACCGGTGACGGGTTGCTGGCAGGTTTGCAGTTTCTGGCCGCGATGATCGAGACAGGACAACCGGCCAGTGCGCTGACAAAAAGCTTTGAGACCGTCCCGCAAATGCTCAAGAATGTGCGCTATGCGGCGGGGCAGGACCCGCTTGGCGCTGATCTGGTGCGAAAATCCATCGCAGATGCCGAGGCAAAGCTGGTGGGCAAGGGCCGTCTGTTGATCCGTAAGTCAGGGACAGAGCCGCTGATCCGCGTCATGGCGGAATGCGAGGATGATGTTCTTTTGGCGCAAGTGGTCGATGGTATCGTGGCCGAGGTCGAGGCCTCGCTTTAGCGCAGCAAGAGCCTTTTGAGGTTGCTCCATTGACTGATCGCCAGGCCGGTCAGGATCAGACCAAGGGCTGCGAAAAAGCGTAAGGGCAGAACCTCGTTCAGGACCAGAACACCAAAGAACATGGACCACAGCGGGACCTGATAGTTGACCAGCGTCATAAAGACAGCGCCTGCGCTGCGGATCGTGGTCACGCGGATCAGCGCGGCAAGCGCTGTTGGCACAAACCCCAAGAAAAGGATCGCAAGCGTCGGGCGCAATGCCTCTACCTGCGGGATACCTTCAAAGATCAGCATCGCAGGGATGAGTGCTACCGATCCGACAGTCAGCAAGAGCGCGGCCAAAGTGATCGGGTCGATCGGTGGACAGCGACGCGTCATGATGCTTGACACCGCATAGGAGATTGATGCGAGGACGCAGGCGATCTGGCCCAAAGGCTCCATCCCGGTGCCGATACGCAGCACGCCGGGACCAATCAAGACGGTCGCCCCGATAAAACCAAGGCAGACACCCAAGATGCTGCGCAATTGCAGCTTTTCATCCGTGAAGACATGGGCCAGCGGCAGCACGAAAAGCGGCAATGCCGCCATGGAAATGCCCGCAAAGGCGGAGGGCACGAATTGTTGCCCCCAGCTGAGCAGGGCAAAAGGCACGGCAGTGTTGAAAAGGCCGATGGCGACGAGATACCCGCGCATCTGTGGTGTGAAACTTGGCAACGGACGGTGCAGGACACGCATGAGCAACAGCAGGGCGGCCGCCCCCAAGGTTGTACGCGCGCAGGCCACTGTCAGCGGGCCATACCCTTCAAGGGCAATGGCCACGACCATAAAGGTCGCACCCCAGATCAGCCCGAGGGCCGCAATGGAGAGCCAGTTTCCGAGGGTGGGTTGCGCGGCCATGACTGTTTACTTTGCTGGAGGGCAGAAAGGCCCGGACGCATCCGGGCCTTTCGATCAAGAGGGCGGGTCAAGACCCACCTGACAAGATGATCGTTTAGTTCTTGGCCTTATCAACCATTTTGCCCGCGGAAATCCAAGGCATCATGGCGCGCAGCTTTTCACCGACCTGTTCGATCTGGTGCTCGTCGTTGATCCGGCGTGTCGCCTTGAAGTAAGGCTGGCCAACCGCGTTTTCCTGCATGAAGTCACGCACGAATTTGCCGGTCTGGATGTCTGTCAGCACGTCCTTCATGCGCTGCTTGGTCTCTGCGTAGGGCAGGATCCGCGGACCAGAGACATACTCGCCGTATTCGGCAGTGTTCGAGATCGAGTAGTTCATGTTGGCGATGCCGCCTTCGTAGATCAGGTCCACGATCAGCTTTACTTCGTGCAGACACTCGAAATAGGCCATCTCTGGCTCGTAGCCGGCCTCGACCAGTGTTTCAAAGCCCATGCGGATCAGTTCGACAAGGCCACCGCACAGAACGGCTTGTTCACCGAAAAGGTCGGTTTCGCATTCCTGACGGAAGTTGGTTTCGATGATGCCGGAACGACCACCACCGATGGCAGAGCAATAGGACAGACCGATTTCCATCGCCTTGCCGGATGCGTCATTGTGCACTGCTACAAGGCAAGGCACGCCGCCGCCTTTGGTGTATTCGCCGCGTACAGTGTGACCGGGGCCTTTGGGGGCCATCATGATCACGTCAACACCGGGCTTAGGCTCGATCAGGCCGAAGTGAACGTTCAGGCCGTGCGCAAATGCGATGACAGACCCTTCTTTCAGATTGTCGTGGACATATTTCTTGTAGGTCTCGGCCTGCAATTCGTCGGGCATGGTGAACATGATCACATCGCACCATGCTGCGGCTTCGGCGATGCCCATGACCTCAAGGCCTTCGCCCTTGGCTTTCGCGGCAGAAGGCGAGCCTTCGCGCAGAGCGACGACAAGGTTCTTTGCACCGCTGTCGCGCAGGTTCAGCGCATGGGCGTGGCCTTGGCTGCCATAGCCCAGAATGGCCACTTTCTTGTCCTTGATCAGGTTCACATCGCAATCGCGATCGTAATATACGCGCATTTTGGTTTCCTCACTGGATTTTCGCTGTTCGTCTTATAACGGCGGTTCAGAGATTTGGCAGTGGCGTTCTTTGCATATTTTCACTCAGAAGAAGATTGTTATGCGTGATTTAATTCATTAACGGTATTTCTATGCTTGATGATCTCGATCGCCGCCTTTTGCGTCTGTTGCAGGCCGACCCGAACCGGGCTTTGCCTGATCTGGCCGATGCCGTCGGCCTGACTGCGCCGCGCGTGACCCGCCGTTTGGACAGGTTGCGCGAAGAGGGCGTGCTTCTGGGCAGTTACGCGGTGATTGACTGGCGCGCTTTGGGCTATGCAATCGCCGTCAGTCTGCGTGTGACCTTGGACAAGACCGTGCCGCGCGCCTTTGATGAATTTATCGCTGCTGCCCGCGCGGTGCCTGAAGTCACCGAAATCCAGACTTTTCTGGGCCGTGTCGATGTGCGCCTTTCCTTGATCGCGCGGGACTTGCCCGACTACCAGCGGATCTACCGCGATCAGGTGCTGACCTTGCCGCATATCGCTGACATCGAGGCGCTGATGACGGTCGCCTCTGTGAAGGCGGATGAAAGCCTGCCGCTATGACTTTGGATGATATTGATCGCGCTTTGCTGCGGGCTTTGGTCGCCAATGCCGATCAGTCCACGACGCAACTGGGGCTCAAACTGGGGCTGAGCCAGCCTGCCACGTGGCGCCGGATCAAACGCTTGCGCGAGGCAGGTGTCATCGCGGACAGGCGCCTGATGCTGGATGCGCAGAAAGTGGGCTTTGGCGTGACTGTCTTTCTGGGCATCAAACTGGCCACCAAGGGCCGTGTCAGTCTGGAGGATTTTGAACGCGCGGTGGGTGCCATCCCCGAGGTGCAGACCGTCGATCATGTCTTGGGCCTTTATGACTATCGCTTGCGTGTCGTCGCCCGCGATCTTGCGGATTTCGAAAGGGTCTTGCGCCGCCGCATCATGACCATGCCCGGTGTCGGCGATGTGGAAGCGAATGTGCTATTGAGCGAAGAACGCAGGCCCGGTCCGATTTGACCACCAAAATGTTCACGATCCGAAACATGCGTTCGCTTTGACCTGCTGAAATGCCGCAAAGCGGCCTTCGTATACCAAGATAGGCTTTGCTTTCGCATGTGTGTCCCTTTAGCCAAAGATAGTCAGAGCGAGGAGACAAGTATGGATGGTGCGCATATACCGGTAGACCCCGACGGGCTGATGGAGTTTTCGGTCGTGTTCACCGACCGGTCCCTGAACCATATGTCCAAGGTGTTCCAGACCGTGATGACGGACATCTCGGGCATGTTGAAAGAGGTCTATAACGCCGATCATGTGGCCTTGATTCCCGGTGGTGGCACCTATGGGATGGAGGCTGTCGCCCGCCAGTTCGGTGCGGACGCTCATGCCTTTATCGTGCGCAACGGCTGGTTTTCCTACCGCTGGAGCCAGATTTTCGAGGCTGGACATTTCACCGCGCAAACGACCGTCATGAAGGCCCGCCAGTCGGGCAATGACACCCGCGCGCCTTTCGCCCCTGCGCCGATTGCCGATGTTGTCGCCGCGATCCGTGAGGCAAAGCCGGATGTGGTCTTTGCCCCCCATGTGGAAACCTCTGCGGGGATCATCTTGCCCGATGACTATCTGACAGCCCTCGCCGACGCCGCCCATGAGGTTGGTGCGCTGATGGTGCTGGACTGCATCGCGTCAGGCTGCGCGTGGGTCGATATGAAAGCGACGGGCGTTGATGTGCTGATCTCTGCCCCGCAAAAGGGATGGTCTTCGACCCCCTGCGCAGGTCTTGTGATGATGTCGGACCGTGCTGTCGCGCGGATGGCTGAAACGACCTCTAATTCCTTTACCGTTGATCTGAAAAAATGGCACAGCATCATGCAAGCCTACGAGAATGGCGGCCATGCCTATCATGCCACCATGCCGACTGATGGTCTGCGCGCCTTCCGTGATACGATGCTGGAAACCAAGGCTTTCGGATTTCAACGTCTGAAAGACGCGCAGTGGGCATTGGGCAATGCGGTGCGCAAGGTTCTGGCTGACAAGGGGATCAAATCCGTTGCCGCCGATGGTTTTGGCGCCCCCGGTGTCGTGGTCAGCTATACCGATGACCCTGCCATCCAGAACGGATCAAAGTTTGTGGCCGAAGGCATGCAGATTGCCGCTGGCGTGCCGCTGCAATGTGACGAGCCTGACGATTTCCGCACGTTTCGTTTGGGTCTGTTCGGCCTGGATAAGCTTTATGATGTCGATGCCACTTTGGCGCGGCTTGTGCCTGTGTTGGACCGCGTGCTTTAGCGCGCGCCCAAGCCCATTTGCATCAACGTGCGCCTGACAGGGGCCACCCCGTAAAGCGCTTCGATCCCTTTGGACCGGAGCGCCTGCATTGTGGGGCTTCCGGCAATCGAGGCACGGTTGAGCGCGTCAATTCCTGTCACCCGCAGTCTGATATCGGGATGCCGCTTGCGCGCGTAAGCGTCGAGCATGGCAGGTGTGCCGAGCTGTTCAGGCTGCGCTTGTGCCAGTGTCAGCAGGCAATCGAGATCGCGCAGTGACATGTTCAGCCCTTGTGCGCCGATGGGCGGCATCACGTGTGCGGCCTCTGCGACGAGCGCTGTGCGCGGCGCGGTCAGGTCATGGGCGATCTGGCTGATGATCGGCCAAGAGCTACGCCGCGACGCAAGTTTCAAAGGACCGTAGTAATAGGCCGAACGGTCATTGGCTGCGGCTTCGAACTCTTCGACCGAAAGGGCGGCGAGCCGGTTCGCCTCTGCGCCATGTTCCATCCAGACAACGGCAGAGCAGGGTTTGCCATCGTGGTCCGGCAGGGGCACCAGCGTAAATGGCCCGCCAGAGCGGTGAATTTCGGTCGAGACATTGTCATGCGGGGCGTCATGCGTGACGGCAAAGGTCAGCGCCTTTTGCCCGTAGCGCATTGTTTTCACGCCAATGCCAGCCGCTTGCCGGACCGCTGAGTTACGTCCGTCGGCCCCGATCACCAGCTTTGCGCTGATCTGGGTCTTATCCGTGAGGGTCACAATCGCCTCTGCCGTGCGCGGCAGCATACGGGCAAATCCGACCCCGGGGCGAAAATCGACATTGGGCAACTCTGCCAATCGCGCCACCATTTCACGGCGCAAAAGCCAGTTGGGCAAGTTCCACCCGAACGGCTTGTCCGAGATATCGGCAGCGTTGAAATCACGGGTCACATGCGCCTCGGTGCCGATATCGACGATCCGCATGACTTGGAGCGGTGTCGCAAAAGGGGCGAGGCGCGGCCAAAGACCTGCGGCCTCTAGAAACTGCTGCGCGGGTTGCAAGAACGCGGTCGTGCGCAAGTCAGAGCCAGCCGCATCGCCGGTGGTCACAGGTGGGGTTGGGTCAATGATCGTGACGTGAAAGCCGGCCGTGCCAAAGGCCGCTGCTGCCGTCAGCCCTGCGACACCGCCGCCTGCGATCACGATATCGGTTGAAGTACGTTCCATACCCAAGACATAGGCCTGTTGGGGTGTCGCGGAAAGGGTCAGCGCACCAGCTGCGACAAGAAAGCCGTCAGATCATCGGTGTGGTGGTGGATATGGTCGGCCTCGGCCCGCTCTGGATGGACATGGACCGTGCGCATGCCCATCGCATGGGGCACCGCCAGATTGCGCGCCTCATCCTCGAACATCGCAGCGGTGGTGGGTGTCACACCGTCCTTTGCGAAGACTTTGGAAAACGCGTCCTGCGTGGGTTTTGGTTTGAAATCAGCGTGTTCCACCCCGTAAACCGCATCAAACTGGCGGGTCAGGCCACGGGCGGCAAGGACACGCTTTGCATGGTTTTCCGATCCATTGGTATAGACGATCTTGCGCCCGTCCAGACCGGAAATCGCCGCACGCAAGGCGTCATCGACCATGAGATGCGAGATATCAATATCATGGACATCAGCCAGAAAGTGATGCGGATCAAGGTCATGGTGTTCCATCAGCCCCGCAAGCGTGGACCCATGCGACACCCAATAATCCGTGCAAAGCTTGAGAGCCTCTGCCGTTTCCATTCCTGTCAGGCGCGACACATAGGCCGCAAACCTTGCGTCCATCTGTCCAAACAGATCAGCCGAGGGCGGATAAAGCGTGTTGTCGAGGTCAAAGACCCACGTCTGAACATGCGAGAAATACTGTGCAACCATGCGCGGACATTAGGCGGGGCATCGAGGGGGTGCAATCGCTTTGGCTTGATCGCAGGGGCGGCAGGGGCGTATGATCATCCCAACACGATAAGGACGCCCCGATGCACGACACCCGTATTTCCCAAAAGGATGCCTATGCGCTGATCCTCGAAGCGATTGACAGCCACATTTACAAACCCGGGGACCGGTTGGTCGAAAGCGAATTGGCGGACCGTTTCGGCGTGTCGCGCACCCCGATCCGGGAAGCCTTGCAGCGGCTTGAAACACAATCCTTGCTGACCCGCGACGGGCGGTCGCTGATCGTGGCATCGCTGGATCATTCGCAACTGTCAGAGCTTTACGTGGTGCGTGGCGAATTGGAGGGGCTGGCGGCCCGTCTTGCAGCACGCCATGCGGCCCCCGAAGAGATCAAGGTCCTGCGGGATATGCTGACCGAGGATCAAAAGCTGGTGAATGACCCCAAGGCGCTCAGCCGCGCAAACCGGCGCTTTCACAAGCAAATCCATCTGGCCTCGCACAACCGCTTTCTGGTGCAGCAGCTTGATCTGGTGCATCGGTCGATGGCGCTTTTGGCAACGACGTCGATTGCCGCAGAAGGGCGCGGAAGCAAGACCTTGGAAGAGCACGCCACAATTGTGAGCGCGATCGAAGCAGGCGATGGCGATGCGGCGTATCAGGCGCTGCGCGACCATATCTCCGAGGCCTTTGTGACAAGGCTCAAGCTGGATGCGCAGGCGGTCGAGGCGGCGGAATAAGCGCCCTCAGGCGCTCATCGCTGCGGCAAACCGTTCAAACAGATAATAGCTGTCTTGCGGGCCGGGGCTTGCTTCGGGATGATATTGCACGCTGAAAACAGGCCGGTTGGCGATGCGGATGCCGCAGTTGCTACCATCAAACAGCGAGACATGGGTTTCCTCGACACCTTCGGGCAAGGTCTGGCTGTCCACAGTAAAGCCGTGGTTCATCGACGTGATTTCCACCTTGCCGGTTTCCATGTCCTTGACCGGATGGTTCGCACCGTGGTGGCCGTGGTTCATCTTGATCGTCTTGGCGCCGACCGCAAGGGCCAGCATCTGGTGGCCCAGACAAATGCCAAAGATCGGCAGATCGGTCTTGAGCACACCCTGGATCATTGGAACCGCATAGACGCCCGTCGCCGCCGGATCACCGGGGCCGTTGGACAGGAACACACCATCGGGGTTCAGGGCCAGGACCTCTTCGGCGGTGGCGGTCGCCGGCAGGACGGTCACGTCACAACCGGCACTGGCCAGACAGCGCAGGATGTTGCGCTTTGCGCCAAAGTCGATGGCGACGACCTTGTACTTGGGTGCGGTTTGCGGCTTGTAACCCTCGGGCCAAGCCCACCGCATTTCATTCCAGTGATAGGATTGTGCGCAGGTCACATCCTTGGCCAGATCAAGGCCCTCAAGCCCTTGGAAAGAGCGTGCTTTCTGGACAAGGGCCGCGATATCAAACTTTCCATCCGGATCATGGGCAAGGGCCACATGCGGCGCGCCTTGCTGGCGGATCGCACGGGTCAGCCTGCGGGTATCCACACCACCCATGCCGATCCGATTGCGCTTGGCCAGCCATCCGGTCAGTTCTTCGGTGGCGCGCCAACTGGAGGCTTGGGTCGGGTCCCATTTGACCACCATGCCTTCCGCGACGGGATCGGCGGTCTCGTCGTCCTCGGGGTTTACGCCGGTATTGCCGATATGGGGGAAGGTGAAGGTCACGACCTGTCCTGCATAGGACGGATCTGTCATGATTTCCTGATAGCCGGTCATCGCGGTGTTAAAGCACAGCTCTGCCACCGTTTCGCCGGTTGCGCCAAATCCCATGCCATAGAAGATCGTACCATCCGCAAGGGCCAGACAAGCCGTTGGTTTCTGCGTCATCCCAGATCTCCCCATGTGCCAAATTGCAGTGGGTTTACGGGGGCGGGCGTCAAGGGTCAAGACCGGATCACGCCCTTGCAAACAAGGTGCGCAGCCTTTCAGGAGGCGCTTGTCACTTGGGCCTTGTCAGACTATGTTCACGGCTCGTTTGACGAAAATGTACGGGACACATTTATGGACATGCGCGACCGGGTCAATACGGCCCTCAAGGATGCAATGCGTTCGAAAGAAGCGGATCGCCTTTCGACACTCCGCCTGATCAATGCCGCGATCAAAGACAAAGATATCTCTTTGCGCGGGACCAGCGATGAGGAAGGCGGGGTCAGCAACGAAGATATCCTCGCGATCATGGGCCGGATGGTCAAACAGCGGCAGGAAAGCGCGCGCGCCTATGAAGAAGGCGGGCGGCTTGAACTGGCCGAAAAGGAACTGGCCGAGATCAAGGTCATTGAAGAGTTTCTGCCCAAGCAGCTGAGCGAAGATGAAGCTGCCAAGGCCGTGGAGGACGCAATTGCCGAGGTGGGCGCTGAAAGCATCCGTGACATGGGCAAGGTCATGGCTGCGCTCAAAGGCAAATACACCGGCCGGATGGATTTTGGCAAAGCTGGCCCGATGGTCAAGGATCGTTTGGGGTAGGTGGGTTCGCACCCACCTTACGGCCTGCCACCTTCGCGCAGCGCCGCGCGCAATTCGTCATAAAGCACCAGCCGTTCCTCGGCATCCAGAAACGCCCCGATCTCGACCTCGCGGTCACCGCCGCGCAGGGTGATGTAGTTCTCGACTGGCCCGCCTTTGGGATGCAGATGAACCGTCACCCAATAGCGGTTGGCGTGCCATTCTTGCACATCCCCTTTCGGATTAAAGCGGCTCAAATGTGCAGTGGCCTCATCCACCGTCAATTCCTCGAGCACTTCGCCACGTTTATAGCTGACGTGCAGGGCGTACCAAACGCCCGCGATCATCATCCCGAAGAAAGGCAGAATTCCCCAAAGCACCGCCTGACCCAGAAGCGTGATCAAAGGCAATGACACCAGCAAGGCGGTCGCCCCGATAAACAGCACAAAGTCCTTGCGCAGCAATGACCGGTAGGGCCAAAGGCTCAGCTGCCAGTGGGGGTCTTGGTGCGGCGGTTCCGGGGTCCATTCGTAAGGCATATGTCGTATCTAGAGGAAGCTTGCGGGCAATCAAATGCGCCAGGCGGTCACAGGCAAAGAAAAAGTGAGTCATGCCATGTGTCTCGGTGCCTTTGTGCATTGAAACCAAAAAGGCCCCACCGATATGGCGGGGCCTTTTGCGTGTCTTGCGCTGCAAATCAATGCGCGTGTTGTTTGTCCCAGTCCGACTGCTTTGGCAGCGTTTCGAAGGTATGCTCTGGTGGTGGGCAAGGCAGTGTCCACTCCAGCGTATCGGCATATTCGTTCCAAGGGTTGTTCTCGGTCACGCGCTTGCCTTTGGTCAGCGTCCAGACCAGCACACCGATGAAGAACAGGAACGATGCAAAGGACAGGAACGCGCCCCAGCTTGATACATAGTTCCAGTAAGCAAAGGCTTCAGGATAGTCGATGTAACGGCGCGGCATGCCCTGACGACCCAAGAAGTGCTGTGGGAAGAAGGTCAGGTTTGCACCGATGAACATCGCCCAGAAGTGCAGCTTGCCCGCCCATTCAGGATACATCCGGCCCGACATCTTGGGCAGGTAGAAGTAGATGCCCGCAAAGATCGAGAAGACCGCACCCAAGCTCATGACATAGTGGAAGTGCGCCACAACATAGTAGGTGTCATGGTAAACGCGGTCCACACCAGCCTGCGACAGAACAATCCCTGTGACCCCGCCCAATGTGAACAGGAACAAAAAGCCCATCGCCCAAAGCATCGGTGTCTTGAACTCGACCGAACCGCCCCACATGGTGGCAATCCAGCTAAAGATCTTCACACCTGTCGGCACCGCGATGACCATGGTTGCCAGCA
>NZ_JANQTS010000058.1 GCF_030731595.1 Yoonia sp. | reverse complement strand
CCCGCGCCCTGGAAGAAAACAGCGTCATCGTGGCGCAGATGACACCGTTCTTCGACCAGCCAAAGTAACCCTTTGCAGACCCGCGCCCGATGACACCAATCCTTCAGACCGCATTGCCACAAGCGCAGGAAGGCGCGCCACGTTTGCCCGGGACGATGCCTTGCGGTGCCGATGACTGGCTGCGCGTCGATGATGTCTATGCTGGGCAGATGGACTACCGCGCCCGCTTGCTGTGTGACCGGAAAGAGGCGGTCCTTTACGAGAAGGAAGGGTGCGCCGCCAGTTCCGAAGTCTTGGAAGAGGCGCTGAAAATCCTGCCCACCCTGGGGTTTGCTGTATCCGCAACGGATGTCGCCTGCCCTGACGGGCGTGTTGTGGCGATTGATCGCGCGGCACCGCTTTTGACACTGGGTCATCTGGTGCAAGAGGATATCTGTGTGCTTGAAAAGCGCGGCGCAGAACATGTGCTGACCGCCGCCGCCTTGTGTTTTCCCGCAGGCTGGAAACTTGCCGACAAGATAAACCGCCCCCTTATCGGTATTCATGAACCCGTGGATCAGTATGATGACAACATCGCGCGCCGTGTGCAGCGACTCTTCGATGGTGTGCAGGTGGGCCGCCCGCTGTGGCGGTTCAACAAGCTGCGCTATATCGATCCTGACCTGCATCAGCCCTTCAAGCGGGTCAAGGGCGCGCAGATGCCCTTTGTCCGGTCAGAGCGGCAATGCATTCTGCGCCTGCCCCGCACCCATGCTGTGATCTTTACTATTCATACTTATGTCGTGCGCGAATAAGGCGCGACCGTCAGACCGTGCACAGCGCTGCTGATCTGGCCAAAACAAGCGTAGCAATGACTTGGCCGACAACAATCAGGGCGGCATGGCCTTTGTGTGCCCGCAGCCAACCCATCGTCACGTGCCATTTCACGACCATGGCCCAGATCAGAGCGATCAGCTGAACCCCGATCACGGGTTGTGCGCCAAGAACTCCGAAGAGTCCGGTGAGACACGCGCGCGGTGAAATACTGTAGTCCCACGTGAAGTAGAGGGCCGCAAAGGCCAAGCCGATTGCGGCCAGTGTGATCCATGTCGTGACTTTCACCAGCAATGGCCGAGCGGCGTGCCGCATGAACAATGTGCGCAGCAGGAGGAGGGCAACAGCTCCCAGGGCTACCACATAGACAGGCACAGGCATGACGGCGACGTAGAACATGGCGACCTTGACGGGTGAGTTGAAATGACATTGCCGCAACGGATCAGCGACGGTCAAGCGCACGCTGGAAATTGCATCCCGCCGCACTTCCCGCTAGCCATGGCGCAAAGGAGCCCTGAACATGCCGATCGATCCCGTTGCCCTCACTGCCGATCTTGTCCGCTGCCCTTCGGTGACGCCGGAAGAGGGCGGTGCGCTGGTCCTGCTTGAAAAGGTGCTGACCAAAGGCGGGTTCACCTGTACCCGCGTGGATCGGGGCGGCATTTGCAACCTCTATGCCCGCTGGGGGCGGCAGGGCGCGAACCGCACCTTCGGGTTCAACGGGCATACCGATGTGGTCCCTTTGGGGGACGAGGCTGCATGGACCATGCCCCCCTTCGGGGCCGAGATCAAAGACGGCTATCTTTACGGGCGTGGTGCGACGGATATGAAATCAGGCGTCGCGGCCTTTGCCGCCGCCGCGATTGATTTTGTGGCCGAAACCCCGCCGGATGGCGCGGTTGTTCTGGCCATCACCGGTGACGAAGAAGGCGATGCGGTAGACGGGACCACCGCCCTGCTCGATTGGATGGCTGCCAATAATGAGGCGATGTCGGTCTGTCTGGTGGGTGAGCCGACCTGCCCTGATGTCATGGGTGAGGCCATGAAGATCGGGCGGCGCGGGTCGATGACAGCTTTCTTCTCTGTGACCGGCGTACAAGGTCATTCCGCCTATCCGCACCGCGCCAAGAACCCGATGCCTGCCATGGCGCGTCTGATGGATGTGCTGTCGTCGCGGGTGCTGGATGAGGGCACGGATCACTTTGATCCGTCATCCTTGCAAGTGCTGACAATCGACACCGGCAATCCCGCGACCAATGTGATTCCGTCGCAAACGAAGGCCACGGTGAATATCCGTTTCAATGACACGCACACGAGCAAGGACCTGACCGATTGGATGCAAAAAGAAGTTGATAAGGTCGCCGCAGCTTTCGACCTGCGGATCGACATGCGCGTCAGGGTTTCCGGTGAAAGCTTTGTCACCCCGCCCGGTGATCTGTCAGATCTGGTCGGGCGTGCAGTGGAAGCCGAGACAGGGCGCAAGCCGGAGCTTTCCACATCGGGCGGCACTTCTGATGCGCGGTTCGTCAAGGCACACTGCCCTGTCGTCGAGTTCGGACTGGTCGGCAAGACCATGCATCAGGTCGATGAACGGGTGTCGGTGGAACAGATCGGGCAGTTGAAGGCGATCTATACCCGTATCCTGACGGATTATTTTGCTTGAGCGCGACAGCCTGGAGGCGATTGGCTGTTTGCCCGCCCCGTGCTAGGGCTGTGCAATGACACGCATCCCTTCCAAATCAGAAATCCTTGACTGGATCGCCCAGAACCCCACCAAAGCTGCCAAGCGTGATATCGCAAAGGCCTTTGGCATCAAAGGTGCGGCAAGGATTGACCTCAAGCGCCTGCTGAAAGAACTTGAGGAAGCAGGCAAGCTGACCAAGCGGCGCAGCTCTTACCGCGATGCCGAAGACCTGCCGCCCGTCGCGGTGCTGGAGATCACAGGCGCGGACACGGATGGCGATCTTTTCGCCCGTCCGCTCGAATGGAAGGGCGAAGGCGCAGAGCCGCGTATTCTGATGCTGCTGCGCTCCAGCGATCCCGCACTTGGGCAAGGCGACCGCATTCTGGCCCGTCTGACAGTCGACAAGACCGAGGACCACAGCCACACCGCCCGCATGATCCGCCGGATCGGGACAAACCCTTTGCGAATTTTGGGCGTCTTTCGCGCAGGATCAGAGGGTGGCCGTGTCCTGCCGATCGACAAGGGCGCTGACAAACAATGGACCGTGGCCGCCGGTGCAACGGGTGGTGCGAAAGATGGTGAATTGGTCGAGGCCGAACAGGCCGGACCAAAAGGCCGCTTGGGCCTGCCCAAGGCGCGGATCGTCGCCCGCTTGGGTGATCCGACCGAACCGCGCGCCGTGTCCCTGATCGCCATCCACCAGCATGGCATCCCGGATCATTTCCCTGACGCGGCGGTTGCCGAAGCGGATGCAGCCAAACCCGCCAGCCTAAAGGGCCGCAAAGACCTGCGTGACCTGCCCCTGATCACGATTGACCCGTGGGATGCCCGCGACCGCGACGATGCGGTGCTGGTACAGCCCGATCCCGACCCCAAGAACGCAGGCGGCTTTGTTGTCTGGGTCGCGATTGCCGATGTCGCGCATTACGTGACCCCCAATTCCGAACTGGACCACGAGGCCCGCAAGCGCGGCAATTCCACCTATTTCCCGGACCGTGTCGTGCCGATGCTACCCGACACGCTCTCGGGTGATCTGTGTTCTCTGCATGAACACGTCGACCGCGCTTGTCTGGCCGTGGCAATGCGGATCGATTCAGCGGGCAACAAGATTGATCATGCCTTTCATCGCGGCTTGATGCGGTCCGTTGCTTCGCTCAATTATGAAGAAGTACAGTCAGGCATGGATGGGCAACCAGGCGACAAAGTGGCCCCTTTGATGGATGACATCATCACGCCGCTTTACGACGCCTATCACGCCTTGGCCAAGGCCCGTGCCCAGCGCCAACCGCTGGATCTGGACCTGCCTGAACGGCAGATCGTGCTGGACGACAACGGCAAGGTCACCTCTGTTCGCTTCAAGGAACGCCTTGATGCCCATCGGCTGATCGAGGAATTCATGGTGCTGGCCAATGTGGCAGCCGCTGAAACCCTGATCGCCAAGAAATCACCGCTGCTGTTCCGCGTCCACGAAGAACCCAGCCCCGAAAAGCTGGATGCCCTGCGCGAGGTGGCGACGGCATCCGGCCTGACGCTGGCGAAAGGTCAAGTGCTCAAGACCGCGCATCTCAACAAGCTTTTGGCAGGCGCACAAGGGACCGAGAACGACGAGTTGATCAACATGGCCACGCTGCGTGCGATGACGCAGGCCTATTACTTCCCCGAGAACTTCGGGCACTTTGGCCTTGCTTTGCGCGCCTATGCCCATTTCACCTCGCCGATCCGGCGCTATTCCGACCTGATCGTGCATCGCGCACTGATCGCGGCGCATGGCTGGGGCAATGACGGGCTCAGCCCTTGGGATATCGAACATCTGACCGAAACCGCCAAGCTGATCAGCGATACCGAACGCAGGTCGATGACCGCAGAGCGCGATACGACCGACCGGTATCTGGCCGCCTTCCTGTCTGACAGGGTCGGCGCGGAATTGACGGGCCGGATCAGCGGGATCGCCAAGTTCGGAGTGTTTGTCAAACTGAATGAAACCGGCGCCGACGCGATGATCCCGATCCGCACATTGGGCCGAGAGTATTTCCACTATGACGCAGACAGCCAGACCTTGATGGGGTCCGACAGCGGGATGGTGATCAGTCTCGGGCAGCGGGTGACGGTAAAGCTGATCGAAGCGGCGCCGGTGACGGGCGGTTTGATTGTCGAACTGATCTCGCTTGATGACCGGATTATGCCGCGTGGCCCTTCGCAAGGGCGCGGCAAACCGCCACGGCGCAAGATGGGCGCGGCGCGCAGCAAGGCCGCCAAGGTAGCGCGCAAGGTCAAACGCACCCGTAAGTAGCGGCTAGCGCGCGGGCAGATGATAAGTCAGCCCGTGACGGATGAGGTGGCGCAGCCGGTCTGGCGCAATATCAGCACGACTTTTGAAAATGACGGCCCGGTTTCCTTCAATCTCATCAGCGTCCGGGAAGGCCTCGGCGTAGCTGCGAATGATCGAGGTGCCGCAATGTGCAAAGATCGCAACGCCGCCGCCTTTGGCTTGACCAATGCGCAGGGTTGATCCCGCCTTGGTCTGGGCCGTCAGATAGGATGGCTGGCCCCATTTGAGGGTCTCTTCGATTGCGCCCGCCTCTGGCGTGTCTTGGGCCACCTCAAAAATCAACGCGCGCAAGGCCAGTGCCGTGGCTTTGTCTTCAGGCGAGAACCCTTCAAACACCGCAGCAACATGCGCATTAAGGAACGGATGCGTCATGAGAAGGTTCCTTTTGTGCGCGAACATAAGAAGACGGCTTGGTTGCTGGCCAGTCCGTCAGAACAATTGGCGGATCGTCGCGCTGAAACGCAGAGTTGATTTCATCCTGCGTCATTTTCCGATACATTAAAGAAAAAATCAACGGAGGCGAAAATGCACCGCAGGCAATTCATCACAACAAGCATGGCCGCACTGACAGTTGCGCCGTTTGCCCATGCCGACGCGGCAGGGTTTCCGAACTGGATTGCGGGCTTTCGGGGGCGTGCGCGAGCGGCTGGTATCTCTGACCGGACCTTTGATGCAGCCTTTGCCGACGTGCGCTATCTGCAAGACAGCATTGACCGCGACCGCAATCAGGCGGAATTCGTGCGGCCTTTGGCGGACTATCTGTCTTCTGCCGTGTCTGACACCCGCGTGGTCAATGGCCGTGATAAGGTCGGCCGGTTTGCCAATGTGCTGGCACAGATCGAAGCGCGGTTTGATGTTGAACCTCAGGTCGTCACCGCCGTCTGGGGCATGGAAAGCAACTATGGACAGCGGCGTGGTGATACGCCCCTGATCTCGACTCTTGCGACTTTGGCCTATGACGGGCGGCGCGGGGAGTTCTTTGAAAGCCAACTGATCGCTGCCCTGAAAATCTTGCAAAACGGGGATGTTTCTCCTCGCGATATGACCGGCTCCTGGGCCGGTGCGATGGGACATACGCAGTTTATCCCTACATCCTATGAGGCTTATGCCGTGGATTTCACCGGCGATGGTCGCCGCGATATCTGGGCGGACGATCCAACTGATGCTCTGGCGTCCACTGCGGCCTATTTCCGCCGTTTCAATTGGACCAAAGGGCAACCTTGGGGCGTAGAAGTGCGTCTGCCCGCCGGGTTCGATTTCTCGCAAACGAGCCGGAGCGTGACGCGCAACCCCAGCGATTGGGCTCGGGTTGGTGTCGTTGGCGTCGATGGGCGGGCTGTGCCCGATTATGGCGAAGCCACGCTCAGCACGCCAACAGGTGCCGGAGGGCCCGCGTTCCTTTTGTTCCGGAACTACGATGTGATCGGACGCTACAACAACGCCGAGGCCTATATCATCGGTGTCGGGCATCTGAGCGACCGAATTCGCGGGCTTGGACCGCTATCTGCGCCCTTCCCGCCAGACGAACGCCGACTGCTACGCGCCGAACGCACCGAATTGCAGCAGCGCCTGACAAATGCAGGATTTTCAACAGGAGGCGTTGACGGGCGTATCGGACCCAATACGCGCGCCGCGATAAGGGCCTATCAGCGGTCGGTCGGCCTGCCGCCAGATGGGCATCCGTCCTATATGCTACTGCAAAGGCTGCGGTGAACAAGCGCCCCCTTGCATACAGGACGTGAGCATATCCAAGGTCGCTTGCGAGGGGTTTTCAAAGATCATTTCACCACAGGGCTGGGCCTGCATCGTGACTGGCGGATCAGTCGCTTCGACGAAATAGATCGCGTCAACACCACTACGGGCAGACCCGCACCAAGGCCCCAAGCAACCGACTTGCAGCGTAACGTCACTGACGTAGGTGTTTGTGAAACCATCCCGCGTCAGCCCCTTACCTGCAAACCGTGCAGCAATCGGCTCTGGCACGCGCGATTGATCCATCGACGTGCCAGCCGGAAGCGCCCCTTCGTCAAAGGTGAGCCGACCGTAAAGCACGAAATAGCCCTCCGGTGCAGCGGCAAGTTGCTGAAAGGTCGTGATCGGGTCCGGGCGCAGACAGCTGAGCGCCTGCGACTGTCCCCCCAGCATCGCCAGAACGGCTGCGAAAAAGATCGGTCTTATCCGGATCATCCTAGGGTGCGCCACATGAAAATCAAAGCTTCGGGCCAAATTCTGCGAGCACCTGTTCGTAGACCGCGCGTTTGAACGGCACGATGCTGTTCACCAAGTCCTCGGGTGCCATCCATTTCCACGCGGTAAACTCCGGTACTTCAGTCTCGAGGCTGATCTGATGGTCCAAACCGTGAAAGCGCATCAGATACCACTTCTGCTCTTGACCCCGATAACGCCCCTTCCAGATGTTTGGGACAAGGTCGAGCGGCAGGTCATAGCGGATCAAGCCCGCTGTTTCGGCCTCGATGGTCACAAGGCGCGGTACAATGCTGGTTTCCTCTTCCAACTCGCGCAAGGCGGCATCGCGACAGTTTTCGCCTTTGTCCACACCACCTTGTGGCATCTGCCACGCATCGGTATCGCGATCCTTGCGCTGGGCCACAAAGATATGGCCGCGCGGATTGGCGAGCATGATGCCGACACAAGGGCGATAGGGAAGTTCGGCGATTTCGTCAGGGGTCATGAATGGGCCTTGGTGTTTCATCGGGCGTACCTTTTTCGTTTGGCCCAAGATAAAGCGCAATGCCAGCGGTTATGCGATAACAAGCCGTGTTTCATGGCGTATTCGGGAGGCGATCCAGCGCAGATGGTCGCGCCGAAAGGCCAGGCAACCCGCCGTCGGCCTGCCGGGACCGCGCCATTGATGGATAAAAATGGCCGAACCCCGGCCCTTGACCGCATAGGGCCAGTTCCAGTCGGTCAGGATCACAAGATCATACATCGGATCGGCACGGCGCAGCCTTTCGTGGCTGAAAGCATGCGGTGCGCGCACCATCATATTGTAATCTTCGTCCCTGACATCGTCTGACCACAGATCAGATGGACCAATCGGCAGCGCCCAATCGGCAGGCCGCGCCATCCGGTCCGGACGGTAGAGCATCCCGACAATCCGGTGTGTGCCGCGCGGGGTCGCCCCGTCCCCCTCTTTCTTGCGCGCCGACAACCCGCCGCGCCCGATGGTGCAGGGAAAGCGGCGGTTCATGAACCGCAGATGTGTGGGTGTCAGGACTAGGTCGGTGCATTTCATGAGGCAAGCCATACCGAAAGAAAACCAGCCTGTCAGTTCAGAAGACGCGCAATATCGGCAACGCGCGCGAGGTCATCCTTGAGTGACAGACTTTGCCGCGCGCGGTCCATGGCCAAAACAGACTGGCGCTGCGCTTGCGCCTCAAACTCCGGGCAATCCAGAAGTGACAGCGACAGAAAGGCTTTTTGCAACCTTATCCCCACTTCGACGATCCCCGCGCCATCGCGCGCGATTGCGGTAAAGGCATCGCCAAACATTTCTTGCAACGACAAAGCAGGCACGATCACCCGATCATATTGGACCTTTGCGGTTTCGTTCTGCTTAAGAGGTTCGGCCCACCCTGCAAAAAGCCGGACAAAGCGTCCGATGATGACGATGGCAGTACCGTGATCGTTGACCGCAGGCGACAAAGCGCGGGCCGCGATTTCGGACAGGACAACAAGCCCGAAACGCGGATCATCTTCAAAACTGCGGTTATCGCCGATGATGAATGTATCGGTGATTTTGCGGGCGAGTGACTTGTCGATGGCATCCGGCCTGTCCAAGATCACGACAGGCCGCCCCGGCGCAAGAAAGGCCCCCGGCATCGCATCGACCATGATCCGCAGGTCGTTGTCTTCCGCAATCTGTTGAAGGTCTTCCATAACGATGTACTGGACATAGCCGATCTCGTTGCAAAAGACCTTGCAGCCTGTTGTTTCATTGCCTGATATCTTCTCGACCCCGCCCAAAAAGGGATTGAGGCGGCGCGCGTTCAGGCTGTTGCGGGCGGCGACTTCGGCCTTGTCGATCGTATTTCCCAAACGGCCAAGGCGCGCGATGTTGTCGACCCAGCGCACGAAGGTCAGTACCACCCATGCAAAGATCGCCAGTGTCATGATGAACAGCACGAACAGCCCGCCCTGATCGTAAAATCCGGTCTTCAATGCCACCAGCGAGACAATGCTGAAAATGAAAGCGCCAATAAAGCTCGACAGCGCGGTCTGCGACACGTCGTCAGCCAGCACCAGCGTGAAGGCACGCGGTGTCGCCGAGGCACTTGCCGAGGCATAGCTGGACACCATCGAACCGACCGCAAAGGTCGCAACGGCCAGCATCGACGACGAGATGATCGTCAGAAGGGTCTGAATGGTGTCCGGCGTGATCTTTGGCAACAAAGACGCATAGGATCCGTAGTCGGCAAGCCGTGCCACAAACGATCCGACAACGGCAATGACACAGTAAAGCAAGGGTTTGGCCCAGAGGCGTTTGCGCAACTGCAAAATGCTATGGATGATATGCGTCTTCATAAAGCCAACTTTCTAAAGCCCGAATGGAACACTTTCCATCGGGTTGGAGGCCGCCAGAGACTTGCAGCATAACGGTTCTGCCGCGTTGCACCAGCTTTTGCCCCCGTGGAGAAGTCTTCACTTCATAACACCAAAGCGCAATGGCGTGGATTGGTCGCGCCGCGTTGTTATCAAAATACTAAGGCAATAACCTTAATTTTCTTGACCCACAGCTTCACTTCGTTTTACTAAGGTATATGCCTTACCATTCCACACCTCTTGATCTGGCCTTTCACGCCCTTAGCGACCCGACCCGCCGCGCGGTGGTGTCGCGGCTGGCCGAAGGCGAAGCGCCTGTCAGCGCACTTGCAGCCCCATTTGACATGGCGCTGCCTTCTTTTGCCCAGCATCTCAAGGTGTTGGAAGACTGCGGGTTGATCACCAGCGAAAAGCGCGGACGCAGCCGCTGGTGCAGGCTGGTGCCGACGCGCTTCGAAGAAGCGGCGGATTGGATGCAAGCGGAACGCCGACACTGGGTAGAGCGGCTGGATCGGCTGGAGACCTATCTGGACAAAAGGGGAAACGATCATGAATGACACAAAAAGCCCAATCGAGACTTGGTCGCTTGATCGAGAAATCGTGCTGGTCAAGCTGCTGAACCATCCACGCGAAAAGGTCTTTGCTGCATGGATGGACCCTCAAGCATTGGCAAAATGGTTCGGTCCGGATGGTCTGGACATCGAAACCCATGAAAGCGATATCCGCGAAGGCGGGATCTGGCGGTTTGACATGGTCGGCATATTCGAGGGCAAAGAACAGCGCTTCGCGAACCACATGCACTTTCTAGAGATTGTGCCGAACGAACGGATCGTGATGGATTACGGCACACCCGCCCCCGACGACCCGGACCGTTTCCGCATGACGGTGACTTTCGATGAACAGTCTGATGGCAAGACGGTTCTGACCTTGCGGCAGCTTCACCCAAGCCGCATACGGCGTCAGGCGGTCATCGCCTTTGGCGCGGTCGGATACGGCCTGCAAACATTGGATAGTCTTGCTGCATGGCTGGACGGTTGATCCCGTGACCACTTTGGGACGCGCCCTTGGATTGAGGCGAACGACCTATAGCAAATGCCCTGATTTGGCAGCCTTGGTCGCAAGGTAATGATGGTTATGCCGGTTCTCGCCCACTTTCAGCGGGACCCGTTCGGTCACTTTGATCCCGCAGCTTTCCATGCGGGCGACTTTGGCGGGGTTGTTTGTCATCAGGCGCACGGACGAAAAGCCCATACGCCGCAAAATCTCGGCCCCGATCCGGAAATCGCGTTCGTCATCCTCGAACCCAAGCCTGTGGTTGGCTTCGACCGTGTCAAAGCCCTGATCCTGCAAGGAATAGGCCCGCATCTTGTTGGCCAGACCGATACCGCGGCCTTCTTGGTTGAGGTAAAGCAGCACACCCGCACCCTCAGCCCCCATCTGTGCCAGAGCACCGCGCAACTGTGGACCACAGTCGCATTTCAGTGATCCCAGCAGGTCGCCGGTAAAACAGGCTGAATGCAATCGCGACAACACAGGTTTTGACCTGTCGGGCTGGCCGATCTCTACTGCATAGTGTTCCTCTGCCCCGTCATCAGGGCGGAAAATATGCAATCGCCCTGCCTCTGAGACGTCAAGCGGCAGGCGGGCACTGATAATCGGGTTGAGCGGGCTGAGACCGGTATCAAGTGCTGCCGCAGCCGGAATCAGCGTGAGGTTGTTCTGGATTGCAAAGCCTGCCGCATCTTCGACCGGCAAGACCACGGCAGCAGGCAAAAGGCGCGCTGCCTTGACCAGCGCGATAGCTGCGCGATGCAGATCGGCAGAGCCTTCGCGCGACGTTTGCAACGGCCCCTTCATCGGGGCACGCAGATCATCCGCCGGGTCCGCGATGGCCCGCACCCAAGACAATTTGGCATCCGGCGGCAACACGATCCGGGCGATATCGCCGTCATAGGCGCGAGCCTTCAGTGTTTGCGCGCGCCAACCGGTAACCGCCAGAACTGGCGTACCGCCCAAAGTCCGCAAATCAGCCAGTCGCGCGGCATCCAGTGTTTCAGCAGCCAGCACCAGCGCCCCGCCTTCCAGCACAACAGGCACCCCCATGCGCAAATCTGCACGGGCGCGGGCCAGTCGTTCTGTAATGTCGGGGGCAAATCCCATGCGCCTCAGCCTCTCATTTGTTTCAACTGATAGCCGTTTCAGAGGCAAAGTGAAACATTTGCACGTTCAATCACACATCCGTGTGAAATTTTCATCCCACAGCTTGTTCGCGCCGTAACAACACCACAAGTCTAGAGACGTAACCAAGGAGAATGTCATGGGACAGCTCAAGAGAATTTTGCTGGTAGATGATGATGACGATCTGCGCGAGGCGCTGGGCGAACAGTTGTTGATGACCGAAGACTTTGACGTCTTCGAGGCCGATGATGGCGCCAGCGCCATGGTGAAAGCCAAAGAGGGTCTTTACGACTTGATGATCCTTGATGTGGGCCTGCCCGACACCGACGGGCGCGAATTGTGCCGCCTGATGCGCAAGCAAGGCGTGAAATGCCCGATTGTCATGCTGACCGCCCAAGACAGCGACGCCGACACGATTTACGGCCTTGATGCAGGTGCGAACGACTACATCAGCAAACCGTTCAAGTTTCCGGTCCTTCTGGCCCGTATTCGCAGCCAGTTGCGCACCCATGAACAGTCCGAAGATGCCGTGTTCCAGCTTGGGCCCTACACGTTCAAGCCCGCGCAAAAGATGCTGATTACCGAAGACGACAAAAAAGTGCGCCTGACGGAAAAGGAAACGAACATCCTCAAGTTCCTTTATCGCGCCACCGAGGGTGTCGTTGCCCGTGATGTGCTGCTGCACGAGGTTTGGGGCTATAATGCGGGTGTCACCACGCACACATTAGAGACACATATTTACCGTCTTCGCCAAAAAATAGAACCAGATCCGTCCAATGCCCGCCTTCTTGTGACCGAATCCGGCGGCTATAGATTGGTGGCGTAGTACTCCATCCCGGTGATCTGGACCTTCCCTGCCAGATTACCGGGTTCCCAAGTTCCCGCAGGAGATCGGGTTATATCTCCACCTCCCTGTTGGACTTGCCCGGGCCTTGTGCCCGGGCTTTTTTTTGCCTCTGGCTATTTGTCCGAAGGGCCCTATCTTCGAGACAAACAGAAAAACGGGGATCAATGATGAAAACTTCAAGTGACTTCATGGCAGAGGCTAATGCGGTTGTCCCGCGACTGACTGCCCAAGAAGCGATCGAGAAATACAAGGCAGGCGGCGGCGTCTTTGTGGATGTGCGCGATAGCGGTGCCATTGCAAAGTCCGGCACGATCGCTGGTGCGCATCGTATTGCCCGTGGAATGATGGAATTTGTGGCCGATCCTGCCACATCCTATCACAACAACGCGCTGCAAAAAGACGCTGAAATCTATCTTGTCTGTGGCGCCGGAGGACAGGCTGCCCTTGCAGGTAAGACATTGATTGACATGGGCTTTACCAATGTAACCAACATTGGTGGCTTTGCCGACTGGAAAGACGCCGGCGGCGCGATCGAGGATTAATCCAGCGCCTGCGCCCAATCCGCGATCAGGTCGTCGATATCCTCTATCCCGACAGAGACACGGATCAGGTTTTCCGGAATACCGGTATGCGGTTCGATCGTATGCCGGTGTTCCACCAAGCTCTCTATACCGCCCAATGAGGTCGCCCGCAGGAAAAGCACAAGCTTGCCGACGACGCGCAAGGCGTCAGTGCGATCGCCTTTGACCAAGACCGACAAAAGACTGCCAAAGCCCCCCTGCATCTGTTTGGTTGCGGTCGCGTAGCCGGGGTGGCTTGGCAAGCCGGGGTAGTACACGTTTTCCACTTTCGGATGCGCCATCAGATACTCCGCCAGCACTTGGGCGTTCTGCGACATGCGTTCCACGCGCAGGGGCAAAGTGCGCATCGCCCGAATCAAAAGCCAAGCCTCGAACGGCCCCAGAATCGCGCCCGCCATTTTTCGGTCACTTTTGATCGCCTGCCAGATTGTGGCATCTTTGGCGCGGGTCGACAGCACACCGGCCAAAACATCGGAATGGCCGTTGATCCCTTTGGTCGCCGAATGCATGACGATATCGGCCCCATGATCCAAGGCACGGGTCAGGATCGGGGTCGCTGCGGTGGCATCAACAACAAGTGTCGCATCGGTGAGATCGGCAAGCGCCTGAATATCGACCGTTTTGAGCCAAGGGTTCGAAGGTGTTTCGACAAAGACCAGATCAGCCTTTCGGGTTTTGCAAGTGGCGGCAAGGTCGTCAGCATCGACCTCGATCAGGGTAATCTCGCGTCTTGCACAGAAATCGCGGATCCAGGCCGTCGTGCCCCAGTAGATACCGGATTGCAGGATCGCAGTCCCGCCGTTGGGAAGCGTGCGAAACACGGCTGCAATTGCCGCCATGCCCGAAGGGAATAGCAGCGTTTCCGCAGCGTTTTCGAGCGCGCAAAGAACAGCCTCGGCCTGCCGCAGGTTATCAGAATTGTCGCGCGAATAGATATTGTCAGGCCGGACCAGATCATAATTCTCGTCACGCAAAAAAGTGGTCGAGGGCTGCAAAGCAGGCACCACGCCGCCCGACTGGGGGTCTAGCGCGCCTGCGGCATGGGCTGCGATCGTGGCGGGTTTGTGCGATTTATCCATGGTGCTTTGTGGCGCGTCCTGCAGGTGGTGCGCAAGGGGGAAGATGGGGATGAAAAACGTGGTCAGGTCACGAACTGATCGCGCCCATAGCCCTGCAAATACAAGAGCGCTGTCAGATCACCGTGGTTGATCCGCACGTCGCACTGCGCCTGCACCGAAGGCTTTGCATGAAGCGCAACGCCGGTTCCGGCAAGTCCCAACATACCAAGGTCATTGGCTCCGTCACCAACAGCCAGAACGTCGGCAGGCGTGATACCCAGACGTGTCGTGATCTCTTGCAGTGCTTCGACCTTGGCCGCTTTGCCCAGGATCGGGCGCGCCACTTCGCCGGTCAGCTTGCCCTCGGCGATCAGCAACGTATTGGCGCGGTTTTCGTCAAACCCGAGCGCTGCCGCGACGCGCGCCGTAAAGGCCGTGAACCCGCCTGACACCAGTGCGGCATAGGCTCCATGTGCCTTCATCGTGTTCACCAACTCGTACCCGCCGGGCATATAGCTGATCCGCTGGTCCAGCACCTGTTCGATCATGGGTTCTGGCAAGTCTTTCAGCAGACCAACCCTTTCGATCAAAGCAGCCTCGAAATCCAACTCGCCATTCATCGCCCGCGCGGTGATATCGGCGACATAAGCGCCAACCCCCGCCTCGGCGGCCAGTTCGTCGATACATTCTTGCCGGATCATGGTGCTGTCCATGTCGGCCAGCAGCATCTTCTTGCGCCGCCCTTCAAGGGGTTGGATCACCAGATCAACGCAGCCTTGTTGCAGGTCCGCCCAGACATCCCATTGATTGTCAGGCGTGACAGGGATCACAAATTCCGCTGCCTCGTCGATGGCAAGCCAGTTGGCATCGCCACCGCCCCAAGCATTGCGCAGGTTATCCACCAAGGCCGCGTCAAGATTGCGCTCTTGGGGTGTGGTGATCAGGGTAACAACCTGCATGGCAGACCTCATTGCATTGATACGCGAGGTCTACCGCTGTCAGGCGCGTTTGCCACCCCCCTAAAAGTCGAATAGCTCGCTCAGGAAGCTGTCACGCTTTTTCTTGGGGCGGTAGTCGCCGCGATATTCGCCACGGTCATCGCGCGGGGCGGGGGGTGGTGTCATGGCAGCGCCAGAGCGCTCGATGATCTTGTCCAGCTCGCCACGATCCAGCCAGACGCCACGACATTCGGGGCAATAATCAATCTCGACCCCGCTCCGGTCAGAGATAACAAGCGTGGCACCGTCGATGGGACATTTCATTCTGTGTTCCTTTTTGCTGATTTCAGGACCCAGATATGAATTTGATTTCCCGTTGCAACGCATGCGGCGACACGCCGCGCGTTTCCGATGCGCGTCGTGCGTGTCGCAATATTTATGCCGACTGCCGGATTTGGATCATTTTTCCGCTTGTGAGGCGGCTGATCTCGCTCTATCTGCGGCGGTGGGACACCCTTCCCCAACGAAGGGCGCATATCTGTGAGGATACCAGCAATGGTTATGACCAAACCGGCAGCGCGGCCGGCTAACGCGCGTTTTTCTTCTGGCCCCTGTGCCAAACCCCCCGTCTGGAAACTGGAGTCTTTGCGCGACGCCCCTTTGGGTCGGTCGCACCGTGCAGGCGTCGGCAAGGCCAAGCTGGCCGAAGCCATCGACCTGACCCGCGAGATTTTGGGCGTCCCTGCGGATTACCGCATCGGGATCGTACCCGCCTCTGATACCGGTGCCTTCGAGATGGCAATGTGGTCGCTTTTGGGTGAACGCCCCGCCGAAATGGTTGCATGGGAAAGCTTTGGCGCAGGCTGGGTCAGCGATGTCGTCAAGCAGCTCAAGATCGAAGCAACGGTCCACACCGCCGAATACGGCGAGATCGTCGATATGGCAGCCCTGAACTATGACAATGACGTCTGCTTTACCTGGAACGGCACGACTTCGGGCGTGCGCGTCGTGTCGGGCGATGTGATCCCCGGTGATCGCGCGGGCCTGACGCTGTGCGATGCGACCTCTGCTGCTTTTGCACAGGACCTGCCATGGGACAAGCTGGATGTGACTACCTTTAGTTGGCAAAAAGTCATGGGCGGCGAAGCGGCTCATGGCATGCTGATCCTCAGCCCCCGCGCAGTGGAGCGGCTGGAAAGCTATACCCCCGCATGGCCCCTGCCCAAGATTTTCCGCCTGACCTCTGGCGGGAAACTGATCGAGGGTATTTTCAAAGGCGAAACCATCAACACCCCCTCCATGCTGGCGGTCGAGGACTACCTTGTTGCGCTCAAATGGGGCCGCTCGATTGGCGGGCTTGATGCGCTGATGCATCGCGCCAATGCCAACGCCCGCGCAATCTGGAATTTCTGCGCCGCCAAGCCTTGGATTGACAATCTGGCAAGCGATCCCGCCACACGGTCCAATACATCCGTGTGCCTGAAATTCACCGACGACCGGATCAAGGATGGTGCAGCCTTTGCCAAAGCCGTTGCCAAACGGCTTGAGGCCGAAGCGATTGCGCTGGATATCGGGGCTTACCGCGATGCGCCTGCCGGTCTGCGGATCTGGTGCGGCGCGACGGTCGAAACCTCTGATATCGAGGCGATGCTGCCTTGGCTGGAATGGGCGTTCGAGACTGAAATCGCCGCTCTGACCTAATTCCCCCTGTTTTCGAAATCTTAAGGCCAGCCGCGCAAGTCCAAACCATGTGACCGCGCTGGCCCACCCCAAAAGGACATCTCAAATGGCTCCTCGTGTACTCATCTCTGACAAACTTTCCGACGCCGCCGTGCAAATCTTCAAGGACCGCGGCATTGACGTGGATTTCCAGCCCGATCTGGGCAAGGACAAAGACAAACTGCTGGAGGTGATCGGCCAATATGACGGCCTTGCCATCCGGTCCGCCACCAAAGCGACCGAAAAGATCATCGCGGCGGCCACCAACCTCAAGGTCATTGGCCGTGCGGGGATCGGTGTGGATAACGTCGATATTCCAGCCGCCTCCAAGAAGGGCATCATCGTGATGAACACGCCATTCGGCAACTCGATCACGACCGCCGAACACGCGATTTCCCTGATGATGGCCGTTGCCCGCCAAATCCCGGAAGCCAATGCTTCGACCCACGCCGGCAAATGGGAAAAATCCCGCTTTATGGGCGTGGAACTGACCGGAAAGACGCTGGGCGTCATCGGCGCAGGCAACATCGGGTCGATCGTGATTGACCGCGCGCAAGGGCTGCGGATGAAGGTCGTGGCCTATGATCCTTTCCTCTCCGAAGATCGCGCGACAGAGATCGGCGTTGAAAAACTGGAACTGGACGAACTGCTGGCCCGCGCTGATTTCATCACCATGCACGTGCCTTTGACGGACCAGACCAAGAATATTCTGTCCAAGGAAAACATCGCCAAACTGAAGCCCGGCGTGCGTATCGTGAACTGCGCGCGCGGCGGTCTGGTGGATGAGGCGGCCTTGGCCGAAGCGCTGAAAGAGGGCCGTGTTGCGGGCGCTGCATTCGACGTTTTTGCGGTGGAACCCGCCACAGAAAGCCCCCTGTTCAACCTGCCCAACGTCGTTGTGACCCCGCACTTGGGCGCGGCCACAACCGAGGCACAAGAGAACGTGGCATTGCAGGTCGCAGAACAAATGTCGGATTACCTGCTGACAGGTGCGGTGCAGAACGCGCTGAACATGCCATCGGTCACGGCAGAAGAAGCCAAGGTCATGGGTCCCTGGATCAAGCTGACCGGCCATCTGGGCAACTTTATCGGCCAGATGACGGACGAGC